>CAKQCH010000172.1:0-1609 GCA_934216735.1 uncultured Prevotella sp. | reverse complement strand
CCTTGGTAACGTAAGAACGCTGGCGGTATTCCACAGGATGCACCTCCAGATAAGCACCCGCCTCATCCATCAGGTCGATGGCCTTGTCAGGCAGACAGCGGTTGCTGATGTATTTGGCACTGGCACGAACGGCATACTCCAGGGCATCCTTGCGATAAGTTACGTTGTGGAACTTATTGTATTTATACTGCAAGCCCTCCAGTATCTTGATAGCCTCCTCCTCGGTAGGTTCCTTGATGTCAATCTGCTGGAAGCGGCGCACGATGCCCTTGCTCTGAGCCATGTAGCGGTTGAACTCCTCGTAGGTGGTGGAACCAATGAATCGGATGTCGCCTGCCTCCAGATATTGCTTCAGCATATTGGAAGCATCAGGTCCACCATCAGAGCCACGGCCTGCACCTATCATATTATGAATCTCATCAATATAGATGATGGTATTGCCTTCTTTGGCGGCTCCTTCCATCACCATCTTGATACGCTTTTCGAAATCGCCACGATACTGGGCGCCGGCAAGCATCTGTCCCATATCCATGCCATAGATGCGTGCTCCCTTGAGGCGATCAGGTACCTGATTCTCGTTGATGAGCTTGGCAAGACCATAAACCAGGGCTGTTTTACCTACGCCCGGTTCGCCGATGTGAAGCGGATTGTTCTTCTCGGCACGGCAGAGCACCTGGATGGTTCTATCCAGTTCCTGCTCTCTGCCGATGAGCGGATTGTGTTCCTCCACCTGATCAGAGATACAGGTAACCAACTGGTGCCAATCCTGAGGTTGTCGGCTTCTTCCCTCCTCTTCGTCATCATCATAATCGTTATCATAGTCATCCTCATCGTAGCCATCACCCATCATCAGGGTTTCATCACCTGGTTCATTTTCCAGCGGATAATAGCTATCCACACTCGCCAGGAACTCGCCCTGACGGTCGCCCACATTCTTGCACAACAGGTAAGCGGCTTCTGAGTTCTGCAAGCCAAACATCGCCTGCACGAAATGAGGCACATTCACAAGTTTTCTATCAGCGGCAGCAGCCAAGGCGCATGCCGTTCCAAACATGGTCTTGAAGAGCGACGAAGGCTCCGGCAGATACTTGATGTTTTCAGGCACACGCTCCTGCTTGGCGAGCCATCCCACCAAGTCTTCGTGCATCTTGAGACTATCCACGCCCTCCTCCTGCAAAGCCTGGCAGAAGGCATACTGGCGGAGCAATGACAGGAGCATGTGCTCCGGCATCACGAACTCGTGGTCGAAGAACCGAGCCTGCTTCATTGCGTCATCCATCAAGACACTCATATATCGGGTTAATCCCATACTGTCCATTCTATTCTTTTCCCTTCTTTTTTATGGGGAAAGCGAAAGAAGTAAATATCATCCTAGGGGCTATCGTCCCCAAAAATCACTCTAACTTGCCTTCACTTCCCTCTAAATTCCCATTTATTATTCTGGCATATAAGTGAGCTTCAGCGGATATTTCTGCGTACGGGCTTTCTCCATCGCTTTCTCCACTTTGCTCTTGGCGATGTCATAGCTGTAGGTGCCCACCACGGCTTTCTCCTCGTGGTGCACCTTGAGCATGATTGCTTCAGCCTCAGCCTGCGACTTGAAGAAGAT
>CAKQCH010000171.1:0-1786 GCA_934216735.1 uncultured Prevotella sp. | reverse complement strand
GCGCAGTTGTAATCGGCTTTTTGCCTTAATTGGAACATACGGGCGAGGAAACTGCCATAAGAGATATCTACGATACCAGTCTTTACGAAGTGTAAACTGAATTGGGTGTTAATGCCGGCATGAGTGTGGGCATTAACACCTTTTGCTATGAATAGAGCTTGTACGGCATGGAAGCAGGCATAATAATAGCGATTGGCTGCTAAATCCCAATGCTTTAGTTCAACCATTTCGTCTGCTTGAGTTAAAAAGCGCTTGGCTTTTTCTACTTGCAGACTGATTAAAGTGTCTTTGTTTACTTGATCCATAACTTTTATATTAATCTAATGCCGTCTCGATTTACATTCTCGTAAAAAGGGGTGAAGTTATACGATTCCCATTCTTTCTTTGTGTAAAGAATGGGATTGATTTCTGTGCCGAGGTCGCAACCTAACAAGACAAATGGGTAACTTACTCTGTCATAGTCCGTTTGTTCCAGCTTGTCTTTGTCTAAAAGGATAAGAATGTCCCAGTCTGAATCGTTGCGAGCATCACCTCTCGCTCTTGATCCATACAATATAGCCTTGCTTCCTGAAGGAATAGCAGATTTAGCTATATCTTTTATCTTTAATATGGTCTTATCGTCTGTTGACATAAGCTTAATCTTTTATAATGGCAAAGATATGGTAAAAAAGCGAAAGTGCCAAACTTTCCTCCCCAAAATTATACTTTTTTATGGAATGATGATGCGGAAGGTGGTGATTCCCTGCGCCTTGTCCTGATGGAGCGAGAGGCTGCCGCCGCTTACTCGCATAATCTGGCGGGAGAGGGAGAGACCGATTCCGCTTCCTTCCGGCTTCGTGGTGAAGAACGGGATGAAAATGTGGGAGGCTACATCTTCGGGGATGAGACCGGCGTTGTTGCTCACGTCGATGATGATGGATTCCTGGGCGTTGGCGTAGGCTTGGAGACGGATAAATGATAATTTTTCCTTTTCCCTGAAAGCTTCTACGGCATTCTTCAGAAGATTCGTTACTACGTGAGAAAGGAGGCTCTCGTCGGCGTAAACCAGCAAATCCTTGGGAGTAACAGAAATCTCTACTTCGTGGTTGCAGAGCATCGCCATTCTTTCTAGGAATGGTTCTACATAGAAAAGAGCAGGCTGAGGCTGGGGAACATGGGTGAAGCGGCGATAGTTGTTGACGAAAGCCAACAGTTCTGTTCCTGTTTTGTGGATGGTTTCCAAGCCTTGCTTCAGGTCTTTATCCTCTGTAACTCGGGTAAGCAGAGTCTCGCTCAAGGAAGTAACCGGCGTGATGGTATTCATGATTTCATGGGTCAGCACACGAATCAGTTTGATCCAAGAATCCACCTCCTGATTGCTCAGCTCGTGGCTCACGTCGCTCAGGGCGATGATGCGCACGTGCTTGTCTTTCAGCATGGCTTGCGTCTCATGCTTTGCCAAGTGTTCATCCTTCAGTTTCCCTTTTACCTGGTTCATGTGGGTAAGCACATCCGTATCGAGCAATCGGAGGGCTGCCTGATTGTGTTGCAGGATGTTGTCGTGACTATCCACCACCAGGATGCCCGTATCCACCGCATTCAGAATCTGCTCGTAATATTTCTCCCGCTCCATCTGCTCCTCTCTCGTATGTTGCAGGAAGAGCTTGATTCGGTTGAGGGATTGATGCAGAACCTTATCCTCCTTAAACCTCTTCTCCGTAGGAAAATTGAAGGAGAAATCCCCATTATCTATCGCATCAAAAAGGAAGGTTACCTTCTTGATGTTGCGGCGATAGTGGCGGTAGAG
>CAKQCH010000170.1:0-1911 GCA_934216735.1 uncultured Prevotella sp. | reverse complement strand
TTTTTTTGTATCTTTGCAACCGTACTTCAAAGTGGAGTATCCTTGTCTTGCAGTGTGTGAACGCTAGCCGGTCAAGGTAAGCGCTTACTCATTGAGCAGATAACGGGAGAAACATTGCTTATTCAAGGTAATCGTGGGATTAAACTTGATAAGAAGTATGTTGGAAGATAGACGTATTGATAGACTTATTCAGGTGGAAAACATCATCAGACAGTTTAGGATGATGCTGGATGACCTTGAAAAAGAGGTCGTGTTTTTGGAAATGGACTGCCGGCAGCAGCAATGCTGCGACAGCGAAGCTAACTTGTTGAGCCTCGTTGGGGATCCGGATAAGGTGCGCATTATCCAGAAGGCGATGGAAAAAGGCCTGCTGGCGATGACTCCGTCGGGACATCTGCACGGATTGATGAGAAGCAAGACTTTGCTGGCTTATTTCATCGGCAGATTATGGTCGGGGGATGAAGTGAAGAATGATTCCGTAACCCATGAGCCGATATGGGTGCTGCGTTCCTCTTTCCCCACGAAGCTGGTGGAGGACCTTTTCGAGGAGAAAGGCTTGCGCGACCTGCGAAAGCAGCGCCGCAATATGCCTCTTCCGCAAGGGCACGAGTTGATTGACTCCCTTTTTTGAAAGAAAATACCCGTGGTGGGATAATGTTTGGGATAAAGTGGGATATATACCCATGAAAATTCGCCGTACCTTTGCCCCGCAATCAGTTGATAAAGCTGGTTGCGGGGCTTTTCTGTATCCGGAAAACTGGTACCACTTCTGGCGTATGGAATTTGGCGAATGGTCGCAGCCTCAATCATATAAAATAAGTATCAGATATGAAAGAACTGATTCCTTATATTTTTGAGCATCCGCAGTACGGAAAGCTCAGAGTGGTGGTGGAAGAGGACAGAATTTACTACGACCTCTTCGATGTGAAGAAAATCTTCGTGAAGACGGCTCAGCAACTCTTCGAGGTTATTGCCGACTCAGAAGGTGAACTGAAAAACTTCAATGTGGTGATGAAGCCTGCGAAGAAGAACCAGCACAACCTCTTCTACAGCGATGATATCATGGGTGTGGAAGCTGCCGGCAGAAAGAAGAACGTGGCTGCTGACTTCAACTTCTGCGACGAGACGGTGGTTGTCGACCTGATGGATGCCGAATACGCCAAAGAGAAGCTGGCTGCCAAGTGGGTGCTGGGATTCGTGAAGAAGAACCTGAAGGACCCTACGATGTCGTTTATCCATGAGGCACAGGGCGTGGCGATGATATCAGACAACACCATCCTGGAGCCTATCAACATCTATATGGACGTGGCGGGTAGACTCATCATCAATGACCAGATTTTTGATTAATACATATTTTCTAAAACTTTTATATATTTGTTTACATGAGTAAGACTAGTTTTGACGCTGCAGCTCAGGCTGCAATGGCTAAGAATGCAGCCAAGGCTGCAAAGCAGGCGCTTTTGAACGCCCAGAAGGTGGATGCCAGTATCATTACTGACGAGTGTGGTAAAATTGCTATCCGCAAGTCGCCATGGAACGATGCGGAGGTTATCTCGGATAATCCGAAGGTGATTCCGGGCAGAATGGTGTGCAGCGGTGGTGATTTCGGCGACCAGCTCGATTTCAAGCCGTATGCTCAGACGGGCGAGAAGAAGTATACGGAGATTATCCATACCTCGCATGGTGCCCTGAGAACATCGCCGCAGCGTGTGTTCGCTTCATTCTCCTTCCCGAAGGAGATGAACAAGGCAGACATCATGAAGTACCTTTATAAAGAGGTGCTGGAGATGAGAGGTAAGGTTAAGAAGTTTAAGGAGGACATTGCATGGGAAGAGTACAAGTAATGGCGCTGAACCCTGCACGCAAGGGCAACATGGGAAGAATCAACTCTTCCCAGCCCCTGGCGGTGTA
>CAKQCH010000169.1:0-1915 GCA_934216735.1 uncultured Prevotella sp. | reverse complement strand
TGGCACGGCGAATCTCCTCGCTCACGCCCAATTCTTCAAATGTCTTCAAATCTTTTTAACCTTAATTCATTATAATCAAAATGGAAGGCCGAATTCACCCTCCCAGCCATGAATTAGGGTGCAAAATCCTTCCGAAACACTTGCGGCAATCATACGCTTTTATTAAGATTGCCTAAATTCGGGTGCAAAGATACGAAAAAAATGCGAGTTTCTTGCATTTTTTGCGCAGAAATCATTATCTTTGCATTATCTTTACAGATAAATCGGGCGACATTCTATGCCGAACGACTAACAATTGATAATAACAAACAACGAGAATAACGACCCTCGCACCTATACGATGCATCCGTTATAACCTCGAAACAACAAAGAATCAAACGATATGAAGAAGGTAATTTTCACCCAAGAATGGATGGCAATGCATCCATACGAGAAACCAAACGACGTTGACCAGTACTACACAGAACTTGCCAACGAAATATATCACGCCCTGGACGAGGCTTGCTTCACCCACCAGTTTCCAAACGTGGAGGAAGCCAAGCAGCTTGCGCTCAGCATCGCCGGCTACTTCGAAGACATCATCTCGGGCACCTGCATCTGGAAGACCTTTACTGCCGAATGCAAGAAGCGCTACGGCTCCTACATCCCTTTCTATGAGAACGAGGAAGATTTCATACAGAATACCCTGAACGAAGATATGCCTCCATACGACCCGGACGAAATCAACTTTGCCGACATCAAGTTCCTCTGCTGGCACCATTACCAGCAGAGCAGTCATGTGCAGGGAGCCGTGCCTTTCCTCTTCAGCACCATAGAGCTGGCTGCAAAGCTTGCCTACAATGTGCTCGACAAGGAGTATGAAACGGCACCAGAGAACGACCGCCTCTATGAGTTCCTCTGCGAACTGCCTACCGATGAGGATAAGTTCTATGAATATCGCGATGCACTGGCCTGGTTCCATTATGGCTGCTACTTCAACGTGGGCAACCGCTTCCGCCTTCAGATGGAGTTGGAGCGCCTCGCCCACTCTCCACAGGGCTTCAACGACATCATCGCCTACTCTATCCAGATAGAACAAACGATGAACAGCCGCAACAACCTGCTCGCCCTCACCTCTGCCGAATGGCTTGCCAAGGTGAGCGAACATCATCCTGCCCACAAGCTCTGGACAGACATCGACTACAAGAGTACCCGTGCCTTCAAGATGATCAAGGAGGATGATAACTTCTTCTATCTGAAAGATGTATATGATGCGAAGGAAGAAGAGAATCTGCTCAGAGTGCGCAAGGATTCTACCAACATCGAGGATGCGAGCGCATTCCTCAGCGGCGAACAGCTGATTGTTACCAATCTCTTCTACTTCGGTGGTGACTGGTGGCAGACGGGTGCCCTGATGAACCCTCCTTACGAGGAGAACAAGGAGCAGATTGAGGCTGAGAAAAACCGCCTGAACCGCAAGCAGCCTATCCACGATTACAACCTGCTCAAGGCGAAGGAGTTCGGGGATAAGTTCATCTTCCTGGAGGATGTCAAGACCCTGAAGGAGTTCTTGCAGGAGGTAGGTTTCGAATTACCAGCCAACATCAAGTTCCCTCCAAAATACGAGAAGGGAATCATCGTTTGCGGAAGTCCATATACGGGCATCAACATCTGTTTCGGTTTGGCTCACTGCATTGCCTCTCCTGAGAATCCATATTACAACGCTGAGCGTGCAGAAGTTGATGGTTTCAACATCATCAGCGGCAACGGTCGCCCATTCCCTTACGAGATTGTGTGCAAGCTGATAGACAACAACATGTTGCCTGACGCCAACCTCTTCACCAGCCGATACGTAAAGGAGGCAGGCTTGAAGATTACCCAGGCAAACCTCCAGTTCCTTGCCGATTACTATCTGATGGGCAGAAAGGACAAGGAC
>CAKQCH010000168.1:0-1936 GCA_934216735.1 uncultured Prevotella sp. | reverse complement strand
CCAAACTGCAACAAGATGAGCATCGACTGGAGCGATAAGGCGCGCCAGCAGGAGCGTGGATTCATGTTCGAGAACCGCTACACCACCCTCACCTATCATGAGGCAGAGGGCGGCACCGACCACCTGAACGAGGGCAGCGAGAAAATCGACGAGAAGATTGAAGAGACTATCGACTGGGTATCTTTCAAGAACCAGTTCTTCTCTGCCATCATGGTGGCTAAGGACAACTTCGACAAGGATGCCTTCATGACTTCTATTCCTCAGGAAAAGGGTACTGGCTACCTGAAGCAGTTCCAGGCAAAGATGAAGACTTCCTTCGACCCAACCGGCAAGAAGGCGTCTGAGTTTGAGTTCTACTTCGGTCCTAACGACTTCCAGATTCTGAAGAATACAGAGAAGGAGAGCACCTTCGGCAAGGACCTGGAGTTCCAGAAGCTCGTTTATCTGGGATGGCCTATCATCCGCTGGATCAACCGTTTCTTCACACTCTACGTATTCGACTGGCTGAGCAATGTATTCCCAATGGGTATCGTATTGATTCTCATCACTTTGCTCCTGAAGCTCATCACCTACCCTATGGTGAAGAAGAGCTACATGAGTTCTGCCAAGATGCGTGTGTTGAAGCCAAAGCTCGAGGCAGCTACCGCTCAGTTCAACAAGCCAGAGGATCAGATGCAGAAGCAGCAGGCGATGATGGCAGAGTATGCTAAGTATGGTGTAAGCCCACTGTCAGGCTGTTTGCCAATGCTGATTCAGATGCCGGTTTGGGTTGCGATGTTCAACTTCGTTCCTAACGCCATCCAGCTTCGTGGTGAGAAGTTCTTGTGGATGAACGACTTGAGCACCTTCGACCCAATCTTCGAGTGGCACACCAACATCTGGTTGATTGGCGACCACTTGAGTTTGACCTGTATTCTCTTCTGCGTAGCCAACCTGTTGTACTCATGGATGACGATGCGCCAGCAGCGTGATCAGATGGTAGGTCAGCAGGCAGAGCAGATGAAGATGATGCAATGGATGATGTATCTCATGCCATTGATGTTCTTCTTCATGTTCAACGACTACTCGGCAGGTTTGAACTTCTACTATTTCATCTCATTGTTCTTCAGTGCCGCAATCATGTGGACCTTGCGCAAGACCACCAACGACGAGAAGCTCCTCGCCATTCTGGAGAAGCGCTATCAGGAGAACAAAAACAATCCTAAGAAGGCAAGCGGCTTGATGGCCAGAATGCAGGCCCTCCAGGAGTTGCAGCGCAAGCAGCAGGAAGAGATGATGCGTAAGCAGGCTGAACTGAACGAGAAGAAGAATAATCTCGGAAAATAAAGTTTTCTAGATAAAAATGAAAGCGTAATGGATTACCCAGAAAAGGTGTTCGTTACGCTTTTTTAATAGCTACATCATGCACAAGCCTCATCCTTCAAATATTATCAAAGGATATGTTATGAGACAAGTATTCACATTTCTAAAAGCTAATGGATATATTAATAAATAGGAGGAACATAATATGGGATTATTAAAATATAAAGGTTATACGGGTAGCGTAGATTATAGTGAGGAGGACAATTGCTTATATGGCAAGGTTCTCGGAATGAGCAAGGATATGATTACCTACGAAGGTCAAGATGTCAATGAACTACGAAGGGATTTTGAAGGCGCAATAGATGACTATCTGGCCTTAGGTAAAGCCAACGGCAAGTTACTCCAGTCACAAACGCATAACATTACCCCCGAAAAGGTATAATTTGTTAAATGATATTATAAATTATACCTTTTCGGGGGTATTTTCATTTTTTATTCGTATATTTGTCCCCGAAAGGGTATAATATAGTATTACTACCTGTATCATTTTACCCGAAAGGGTATAAAAGAAATAAAATATGAGCAATACATTATCGTCATACGTCAAGGAAATGCGCAAGCAATTCGGATTGAC
>CAKQCH010000167.1:0-2097 GCA_934216735.1 uncultured Prevotella sp. | reverse complement strand
GCAGGTTCCATTCCCTTCGGTCATTCCACCCGCGGTTATTCACATTCGCCCCCTTCGGGGACGGTAGAATGCTACTTCCGAAACTTCAGTTAGTAATAAAATAAAGATTTAAGAAAGAAATATGATTACAGTTGATGGATTGACCGTCGAGTTCGGCGGCACCACCCTATTCAAAGACATTTCCTTCCAAATCAACGAGAAGGACCGTATCGCCCTGATGGGCAAGAATGGCGCAGGAAAGAGTACCCTGCTCAAAATCATCGCAGGCGTGAGAAAGGCCACCCGTGGCACCGTATCCGCCCCGAAAGACTGCGTCATCGCCTATCTGCCTCAGCACCTGATGACCGAAGACGGCAGAACCGTGTTCGAGGAAACCTGCCAGGCCTTCGCCCATCTGCACGAGATGCAGGCAGAGATAGACCGCATCAACAGCGAGCTTACCACCCGCACCGACTACGATAGCGACGACTACATGCAGCTCATCGAGAAGGTTTCTTCCCTTTCAGAAAAGTTCTACGCCATCGACATGACCCATTTCGAAGAGGATGTAGAGAAGACGCTGCTCGGCTTGGGCTTCGAGCGTTCCGATTTCAACCGCCCTACCAGCGAGTTCTCGGGAGGATGGCGCATGCGCATCGAGCTGGCAAAGCTGCTGCTGAAATCGCCTGATGTATTGCTTCTCGATGAGCCTACCAACCACCTCGACATCGAATCTATCGGATGGCTCGAAGAATTCATCATCAACAGTTCCAAGGCAGTGGTAGTGATCAGTCACGACCGCAAATTCGTTGACGATATTACCACCCGCACCATCGAGGTGACCATGGGCAGAATCTACGACTACAAGGCCACCTACAGCCAGTATCTGGAACTCCGCAAGGAACGCCGCGAGCAGCAGATGAAGAAATATGAGGAGCAGCAGAAGATGATAGCCGAGACCAAGGACTTCATCGAGCGGTTCAAGGGCACCTACTCCAAGACCTTCCAGGTGCAGAGCCGCGTGAAGATGCTCGAAAAGCTGGAACTCATCGAGGTGGATGAAGAGGATACCAGCCGACTGCGACTGAAGTTCCCGCCAAGTCCGAGAAGCGGTGCCTATCCGGTGCAGATGAGCGACGTGGCGATGTCGTTTGACGGCAAGCAGATATTCAGCGGCGTGAACCTCACCGTGGAGCGTGGCGACAAGATTGCCTTCGTGGGTAGAAACGGCGAGGGTAAGTCTACGCTGGTGAAATGCATCATGGGGCAGCTGCAGAACGAGGGCAAGCTGGAGTTGGGGCATAACGTGCAGATAGGCTATTTCGCCCAGAACCAGGCATCTTTGCTGGATGGCGAGCTCACGGTGTTCCAGACCATTGATGATGTGGCGAAGGGCGAGATAAGAAACAAGATTCGCGATTTGCTGGGCGCCTTCATGTTTGGCGGCGAGGATTCTACGAAGAAGGTGAAGGTATTGTCGGGTGGCGAAAGAACCCGTCTTGCCATTCTGAAGCTGTTGCTGGAGCCGGTGAATCTGCTGATTCTCGATGAGCCGACTAATCATCTGGACTTGAAGACGAAGGATGTGCTGAAGCAGGCGCTTCTAGATTTCGACGGCACGCTCATCGTGGTGAGTCACGACCGTGACTTCCTGGATGGTCTGGTGAGCAAGGTATATGAATTCGGTCATGGCAGGGTTCGTGAGCACCTGTGCGGAATATATGAATTCCTGGAGTCGAAAAAGATGGAAAGCCTTCAGGAGTTGGAGAAGAAATAAAAAAATATGGAAGATTGGCGATAATGTCAATCTTCCATATTTTTATTCCCCATCAGATGATGGTAATCCAGATGCTTTCATCCTTATCCCTCGCCTCCTCCATGCGCTTCATCAGTCGGTGAAGCCAGATGCGGGAGTTCACCACCATGCCCTTCAGCTTGTTCTCGCCCACCAGGATGCAGCCCTGGGTATCATCAGGATAGTTGCCGGCATGGATGCGGATGCCCTCAAAATTCGGAACGCCCTGCAGATAGGGCAACCACTGTCTGAACCTCGGCGACGGGGTGATGAGCACGGGATACGTGCCCTCGGGGATGGCGGTGTGGCCCGGAATCTTTCTT
>CAKQCH010000166.1:0-2210 GCA_934216735.1 uncultured Prevotella sp. | reverse complement strand
AGAGCTTCTTCATCTGGTTTTTCTTCATCTGGTTTTTCTTCATCGGAATTACGCGGAAAAAACGGAACCTTAGCCGCCTCATCGGAAGGCTATTCGCCGCAGAATTTAAACGGAACCTTAGCCGCCTTAGGTGGGGGGAGTGGCTCTGCTGATGCGGATGGCTGCTCTGCTGATGCGGATGGCTGCTCTGCTGATGCGGATGGCTGCTCTGCTGATACAGGAACTCAAGGCGCTAGCCAATGGCCGCAAGGCCAAATCCGTTTAAATTCCGTGCGTAATCCGGGAAGCAAGAATGTTCCGATTCCTCCGTGTAATCCGATGAAGAAAATCGATGAAGAAAATCCGATGAATGAAAATTCCGCTAGTGAGAAGAATCTCATAGCTTTCGAACTCTTCAAGGAGGCGGCGGGATTGCAGGGGATGGATATCGATACCATCGGTTCCCGTCATTCTTCTCTGCTCGCCATCATGAGCGCAGGTGCATCTAGAGTAATGGGAGAGGACGAGCTGATGAAGGTGGTGGCGAAGAAGATGCCTAGCTATTATAATGAGCGTGACTGCCACCAGCTTATCCATGACTTCTATGCGAAATATGGAGACAGTTCGAAGCCTTTTTCTCGTGATGTAATCCGTATCAATGCCACGGCAGAGAAACAGGCAAGTGGAGCTAATCATACAGTTCAAAGTTCAAAGTTCCAAGTTCAAAGTACCGAAGATGAATATCCACCAGCTCCACCCATGCCCAAGAAACTTCCCAAGCTGGTAGAGCTCCTGGTATCCCAGACTCCGGATATCTACAAGCCTGCCGTGGCTTGCGCCATCTTCCCTCCTCTGGCTACACACCTCTGGAAAACAAGATTCAGATACATTGATAACGTGGAGCATGAAGCTACGCTAATGTGCTGTCTGCTAGCTGGTACAGGTGCTGGTAAGAGCTGCGTGCAGATGCCGATTTCGCTGATTATGGAGGATATCCGTAAGCGCGACAAGGAAAACCTACAGCGTGAAAAGGAGTGGAAGGATGAGCTGATGCGCAAGGGAGCCAACAAGGATAAACGCAAGCGTCCAGATAATCTCATTATTCAAGAGATTGATGCCGACATGACTAATCCGGCTTTCGTGATGCGTACTGCTGAGGCTAAAGAGCACTTCCTCTATACTTCGCTTAATGAAATAGATCAGTTTGATGCCTTGAGGGGAATTGGAAATCAGCACTTCCGCATTATGTGTCTTGCTTTTGACCCAGGTAATATATACGGACAAACAAGAGTCGGACTTCAGAGTGTTACTGAGCGTGTTACCATCCGCTTCAACTGGAATGCTTCCACCACCATCGAGAAGGGACAGCGTTACTTTTCAAAAGTGCTGACCGACGGACCGCTGAGCAGAATCAATTTCTGTACGATTCCCGAAAGGGAAATCGGCGAGAGGGTACCAGTATATGGCACTTACGACGATCAGTTTAGAAAGAAGCTGAAGCCGTATATCGAGAACCTCTGTGCTGCCACGGGGCTGATAGAATGCCCCGAGGCATACGCCTTGGCAGATAAACTGAGTGAGGAGAATGCTGATTTTTCGCAGGTTATGCAAAACAGAATCTACGAGAATTTCACCTTCCGTGCCAATGTGATTGCCTATCTGAAGGCTTGTGTGCTTTATGTGGCAAACGGCTACAGATGGGAGGAGGAGATTGAGGATTTCATCCGCTGGAGCGAGCGTTATGACTTGTGGTGCAAGATGCGGTTCTTTGAGGAGGATATCCGCAATTCCGCCAACAGGGGTGAGCATTCCAACAAGCGCGGACCTTCCAATCTTCTACAGGCGCTGCCGGACATGTTTACCGAGCAGCAGGTGGTGGATGCACGTAATGCCTTGGGACTGCCGAAAGAGGGTACGGCTCATCTGCTGGCTACCTGGGTATACAGAAAATATATAAGACGTGGCAGCAATGACAGTCACAATAACAGTTATCACAGTTTTACGAAGCTTAAGTACAGACGCGACGGGCTGGATTTGAGTTAGCTTACTGGGATGTTTACACATTAAAACATAATGCTTATGGAAATAGTTTTAGAGCGTATAGCGAAGAAGAATACTTACACCATCGGCCGCCTCTATATCCTGCCCGATGATGACGTGAAGCGCAAGGCGCTTTCGGGCAAGAAGGCGGGCGACAAGAGAAGTTTTCTTCATCTGTTTGACTTGCAGAA
>CAKQCH010000165.1:0-2243 GCA_934216735.1 uncultured Prevotella sp. | reverse complement strand
CTTGCAGCTACCACCGACAGATTTCCCTCACATTCCCTGATGGTTTTCTCTATCATTCGGCTCTCCATCTCGTCGAGTGTCTGAACCTCTTCCAGGGGCTTCTCTCTTTTCTGCTGGTTTCCGCCATCAATATCTTCGGCAGAAATCATTCCGCCATCAGATAGAATCACGGCTTTCTCGATGGCGTGCTGAAGTTCACGGATGTTGCCGTACCAAGGCAAACTGGTAAGTTTTTTCTCTGCCTCTTCCGAAAGACGGAGATTCTCCTTATTATATAAATCGCCATATTGACGGAGGAATCTTTCTGCCAGCGGAGCGATGTCTGATTTTCTCTGTCTCAGGGCAGGCAATTCCAGATGGATGGTGTTGATGCGATAGAGCAGATCCTCTCTGAATTCGCCATCGTTTACCATCTGCTGCAAATTGCGGTTGGTGGCGCAAACCAGTCGCACGTTGATGGGAATCTGCGTACTTCCGCCCACTCTTACGATGCTTCTGCGTTGCAGGGCGGTAAGGAGTTTTGCCTGAAGGCTGTAGGATAAGTTTCCTATCTCATCCAGGAAGATGGTGCTGCCGTCGGCAAGCTCAAACTTGCCCGGTTTATCCACCTTGGCATCGGTAAAAGCACCCTTCACATGACCGAAGAGTTCGCTCTCGAAAAGGGTTTCCGTAATGGCTCCCATATCCACAGGCAGCATCTTTTTCCCACATCTTGTGGATAAACGGTGTATTTCGTTGGCTAATACCTCTTTACCCGTTCCGTTTTCGCCCGTAATGAGGATGTTTGCATCGGTTGCGGCAACTTTTTCCACAATACTTCTCAAATTGTTCATAACTTCGCTATCTCCCCAAAACATAGCATTTTGTGCATCTTTTCCACAAAGTTTTCCACCTTTTTTGCCAATAGCGTTATCCACAGCCTTGTTCTTATCCCTAGCCTCCATCAGCGTGCGGATCATCTTCTCGTTTTCAAAAGGCTTCACGATGAAGTCGGCGGCACCTTCCTTGATGCCTGTTACGGCAAGTTGGATGTCGGCATAGGCGGTAAAGAGCACCACCTCGGTTTTCGGGCTGAGGCTCTTGATTTCCCTGAGCCAGTACAGTCCCTCGTTTCCCGAATTGATTCCGCTGGAGAAGTTCATGTCGAGCAGCACCACGTCGGGATGCTCCTCTCTCAGCTTGGCTGGGATGGAGTTAGGGTTGGCGATGGTGATGATGCCATCGAATATGGGTTCCAGCAGCATCCTTACCGTAGTAAGAATGTTGCGGTTGTCATCAACAATCAATATCGTTCCTTGTTTCTTAATCATGGTTGCAAAGTTACGAAATATCATCGAAAAGCGGTCATTATTGTCTAATTATTAGACGAAAAAATGCCGATAGTGGCGCCAAAAGTTACTTTTTCTGTAGTTTTGGGCACCCTATCGGCATTTATTTATTCCAAATTCTGATTCCTGATGAGGAATTGCTTATTCTAAAAGGGGGAATTACAGTTCTATCGGAACCACTACTTTGATACTGAAGTTGCGCCCCATGTTGTAAACGCCTCTTCTGCCCGTAACCGTGTTTTCCGCCAGATACTTCAGACGGCTCAGGTGGTTCTGGTAAGCACGGTTGGTAAGGTTCTCGCCCGAAAGATAGAGCGAGAGAAGGCGCTTGCCATGAAGCTTCACGTCGGTTCCTGCATACATATTTAATAAGGTATAGGATGGCGTGGCGGTCTCCGTCTCGTTGGCTGCGAAATAATGGTTCTGGCGAAGATTACAATCCATCTGCAGTTTTACGAAGAGATGATCGAAAGTCTTGCCGTCGCAGACAAACTCATACCTTACATCCGAAACCCAGCGAGGGGCTGGGGTGAATGGCAGATACTTTGATTCGGATGGCTGATGCAACTGAACCGAGTTGACATACGAGAAGGTGTTGCCGAAGTGCAGACGCTCTACTGGATGGATGTCGATGCTCGCCTCACCACCCAGAATGCGGGCGTCGCCCGAAGTAAACTGATAGGCAGGCGTGTCGTCGATGAGGATAGGCTGATTGTTCTCATCTGCCAACTTCTCGCTATAGATGTAATGGTTAATGCGATTGGCAAACAGCGAGAGTTCTGCCGAAATAATAGACGAAGAATAGTCCAAACCGAGGTCGAATTGCCAGCTGTTCTCAGGCTTCAGTCCGGTATTTCCCAATTCGTATCGCTGGGTTCCCTCGTGCACACCATTCGATGATAATTCGCTGATGTT
>CAKQCH010000164.1:0-2358 GCA_934216735.1 uncultured Prevotella sp. | reverse complement strand
AGCAGATGTTGCAGGAAATCAGAAAAAGATGTCGATAGCCCTTATATATAAATAGGTATAATCAATAAAGGAGGAAAAATGATATGAACGAAAAAGATATACGTTTGTTGCTCAATCGGTTTATGGCTGGTGAGACTACTCTTGAAGAGGAGGCTCTGCTAGGGGAGTGGTTTCGTCAACATTCCGATGTGAGCGATGACTTGAAGGAATATCAGCTGATGTTTGGATATTTCGACGAGGGTATGCCTCTTGACCATGAGGCGGAGGAGCATGTAGAAAATGCTCATCCAAAGGCTAAGGCACGAATGCGCTGCCTATGGTTGCCGCTTAGTTTGGCTGCATCCATCGCCTTGCTGATAGGGCTTGCTATTCCTTGGGTAGGGCGACAGACAGGGCATCAGGATGATTCTAAGATGGCTCAACTCGATGGCAGAACGACTCAGGAGGATGCTGATTCTGCAGTTGTCCACGAGGAGAAATCGACAAATGCCGATCTTTCCATGCCTGAAAAGATAAAAAAGTCGGGTGATTCCGTATCTCCCAAAACAAGGAAGCACAAGCAGAGGAAATATCGTCAGCATCTGTTTGCTCCTGCTCCTCCAAAGCTTTGGATAGCCCAGAATATTGCTACCGATTCGTTGTTGGCAGAGCCGGAAAAGCTTACCGATGAGCATCTCTGGGAGATGGAGGCACAGCAGAACGAAATGTTCTTCAAACTCTATCTCGTCGATGCTCTTCTGACTCAGTCGCTCAATGCCGATGTTGCCAGTGCCTCGTTCGAAAGCGAGGAGAATGTGCACGATGAGGACCATGTGAGTGATGACCAGGAGGTTTATTAAAATGAAGACCAGGAGGTTTATTAACAAGAAACAATTAAAAAGAAGAAGGATATGAAAACAACTTTTAAATTAGCATTTGTGGCTTGCCTGATGATGCTCTCTTCGGCTTGCCATGCCCAGAAGCCTATACCGGCTATCGACCAGGCTTTTGATAAATTCGTACAGGATTTGTTGCAAGACGACCTCGTTACTTCTTCCTCGATGAATACCTATAATATTGGTATGATGAAGGGATTTGAGTTCGCTATTCCTGAGAGAAAGCAGAAAATGGTGGATACCTTTCAAAAGGCTTTATTGAGCAATAGTCGCCTCGCTTATATTAGTTTTACCAAGAAAGCGGGTTCTGCCAGCATTGAGACGAATCGGGTGGGATATGGCAATAACAATTCCATGACCTACGAGTTTGGTACTCACAAGGACCGCAACTATAACCTGCAGTATTTCCGCGACAGCAAGGATTCTACCATGCGATATGTTTATGCCTTGGTATGGTATCAGGGAATGGATCGTTCGGTAAAGGGCAGTGTATATAAGTTCTACTCCAAGGATCCGCAAACCTATAAGGTGTCATTATCTTATAAGATGAAAGCAGTTCAAGGTTTGGATTCTCTTGTTTCCCTAGGCAGCATCAAGTATAACAGAAATCTGGCTCGCAGTTATGACTTGGAGATGACTCCGCCAAAGGATGCGGCAGAATTTATGATGCAACTTAATACGCTTCGCGCTGCCTTTAAGAATGCCAAGGATTTATACCCTTATCTCGGAAATCAGGTGACTCGGCGTACCCTCCAGACGGGTATTGCCAACAAAATAGTCAAGCTCTGTATAGGATACGGCAAGTTGCTGAATGCTGACGAGAAGAAATTCTGCGCCACTTCGCTGAATAAGATGAAGAAGGATACAGACGATGAATATCTGCAGAGTCTTCTGGAACTGACTGCCAATTCTTTGAGAAAGTAGTCTGTTCTGGGTGGATAAGCTTTGGAAAATGTGGAATTCTCTCTCAAAATATCGCTTTTAAGCGATATTTCATCTTAAATTATCATTTTCTAGACTTTAGTCTAGCTATAATTTTGTATCTTTGTACGCAAAAAACAAACGATATGAACAAGAAATTGATAATGATAATAGGCTTGGTGCTTTCATCCATAGTGGTGAAAGCCCAGGCTTTTTTTATGCCTTTCCCGAAGGCTGGTGACAAGTATTGGCAGAAGCAGGTGCCGGTGGCGATGCGCAACGACTATATCCGATTGGGCAATCTCTATCAGAAGAAACCTTGGAATGCCATCCCGGCTGAAACTTTTGCCGAGTTCCGAACCAATGGTAACCGTACCCGATACGAGGAGGCTAGCTTTGGTATCAGAAAACAGTTTGTCTGTCTGGTGATGGCAGAAATCATGCAGGGCAGGGGACGGTTTCTGCCTTCCATTCGCAAGGGCTTACATTATTTTATAGAGAAGGAACCCTGGTGGGGAATCCCGGCACATTATCCGAAAGACCATCCTGAAAAGGATATCCA
>CAKQCH010000163.1:0-2448 GCA_934216735.1 uncultured Prevotella sp. | reverse complement strand
TTCAAGGGGAAGAATCAGGTGATGCTCGACAATCTTCCTTACTATACCGTAAAGGAACTGAAGGTGTATGACCGTTCTTCTGAAAAAAGCCGACTCATGGGGAAGGAGATGGAGAAGAAAGACTATGTGATGGATGTGGCCCTGAAGCGTGAGTACTCACGTGGATACATCGCCAACGTGGAGGCGGCGGGGGGAAGCGAAGACCGATATCTGGCTCGTCTCTTCGGACTCTACTACACTGACAATTCACGAATCTCGGTATTCGGCAACCTAAATAACATGAACGAAACACGAAGACCGGGAAGTCAGGGCGACTGGTCGCCTTCCAACAGTCCGCAGGGACAGAAGACTACCCGCCAAGTGGGCGTTGACTTTAATGCGTCATCGAAGAGTCAGAAGATAAGAGAGCATGGAAACGTAACGTTTGCTTGGGACAATACGCATGACTTGACCCACAGCTCGCAGGAGAATTTTGCCTCTACAGGCAATATCTTCGGTAGAAGTATCAGTGATTCGCGCAGCGACAACCATAGTTTCAACCTCTACAATAACTTCCGGGTGAGTGGAAAGTTGGGAGTATGGTCGGATACCCGTATCGACTATTCCGACAGAAAGTCATCTTCGTCAAACCTCAGTGCTACCTATTCTGCCAATCCTGAAAGATGGGGCGATATCAGGCAGACCATTGATTCTACCTTTGCACAGAATGTAAGTGGCAGCCTGCATGACATCATCACCAACCGGTCGCTCTATCAATCACGCTCTAAAGTGCATGCATTCACAGGTAGTCAGACTGCTTTGGTATGGTATAAGTTGCCTTGGGGTGATAGAATAGAACTGGATTTGAATGGAAGCTATGCCAGCTCTAAGCCAAACGAGTCTTTCAGCCTGAACCGCAATGAGTATTTCAAGACTGGCGATAAGGACTTGCGTAACTATTACAACGATAGCAGGTCGAACAGCTATAATATAAGAAGCACCTTTAAGTATGGAATAGAAATTCCATATACTAAATGGACTGTGTTGGTTGGCCCAAATTTTGAGCAAACCTATCAATCGGTAAAGGGCTTGAAATACCGTCTGGATGAGCTGGGCGGCGACTGGATAGCCAATCCGGAACTGACGTTTGCTACGCTGCCTTCTAATATGGAGCAGCTTTCGGGGGTGATTGACGAGGATGTGAGTAGAAGCTATCAGACGATGAAAAAGAATACGGGTGGTGAACTTGTATTCCAAAGAAATGGTCCTTCTTCGTTCCTGGCTCTATCGCTGAGCATTTCTGAAGAAAAAGAGCGTCTCTATTACCATACTTCGGCTCTCGACACGATAGCCCGGAGAAACCGTGTGGTATTCAAGCCTTCGCTTATGTACTATTGTTATGACGATAAAAAGACTATCAGCTTACAATATTATATGCAGAGCCAGACGCCTGATTTCTTCAGCATCATGCCATACAGAGACAATTCGAATCCTCTGGCGGTGAGGGTGAACAATCCGGACCTGGAGAATTCGCTGTATCATCATTACGATGTAAACATCCGTTTCAAGGGACTCAAGAAGCAGCAGTATATAGGATTCTTCGCTACGGGTAATTTCTATCATAATCTTGTGGGTACCCGTACTACTTATAATTCGCAGACGGGTGGCTACACTTATATGAGTGATAATATTGGTGGTGGTGGCAACTGGGATTTCTGGACGACGACATCTTATGGTGTGGCTCTTGACAAGGCAAGATTGTTCCGTCTGGATTATCGTTTGTGGTTTAACGGTTTGCGCCGCAAGGATTTTGATATAGCTTACGATGATCATTCTACTCAGCTCTGCTATGTGCTCAGAACTGAGTTGGGTAACAGTTTGTACTTCAAGTATCAGAAAGACAAGTTGAGCATCAACTTGGGTGGAAAGGTGGAGTGGAAGCATGGTACGAGCGACCGCAGCAATTTCGAGAAATTGAATGCCTATGATTTTGAGTATGGTGGCAACATGACTTACACCTTGCCTCTTGGCATTTCGCTCTCTACCGACCTGAAGGAATATTGCAGGCGTGGTTACAGCGAGAAGTCGTTTAACACCAGTGATCTGGTATGGAACGCCTCGCTGGCCCGTTCGTTCTGCAAAGGCAAGCTGACGCTGAAGGCGGAGGCCTTTGATATTCTCCAGAATCTCTCGAGCACCGTGTATGAGGTGGGCGGCCAGGGCAAGACGGAGAAATGGAACAACACCCTGCCAAGCTATGCGATGGTGCATTTGATGTATAAATTCAGTAAAGCGCCGAAGGGGAAGAAGTGACATATATTTTAGAATCAGGATGTGCTGGTAGAGAATTAAGCGCATCCTGATTTTCATTAACTGAAGTTTCGCAAGTGCTATCCTGCCGTCCCCGAAGGGGGCGAATGTGAATAACCGCTGGTGGAATGACCGAAGGGAATGGAACCTGCGGATAGC
>CAKQCH010000162.1:0-2624 GCA_934216735.1 uncultured Prevotella sp. | reverse complement strand
CTGCCTTGCGAAAGAAGCTGATAAAGCTGGGGATTCATCCCCTCTACATATTGCGAGATGGCATACTCGATGTCATCACGCTGCGTGAGATTGGTAGAGTACTCAAACACCCGAAGTTTCTGGTGAATGAAGCAATACGCCGACTCTATGCAATCGGCAGTAATCTGATGATTATCCATATTCCCTCCTGCTGCTTCCAGTTATTCTTCTTATTACTTCACACCTTTCATCGACAAGGCGATGCGCTTGCGCTTCAAATCCACCTCTGCCACACGAACCATCACATGCTCATGGAGCTTTACCACTTCGCTCGGATCCTTGATGTATCGGTTGGACATCTGAGAAACATGAACCAAACCATCGTTGTGAACGCCTATATCAACAAAGGCACCAAACTTGGTAATGTTGGTAACGATGCCTGGCACCACCATGCCCACCTGTAAATCCTCGATGGTCTTGATGCTCGCATCAAACTCAAACTTCTCTACCTCACCACGAGGGTCCAAACCCGGCTTGTCAAGCTCTGCCATGATATCCGTCAAGGTAGGCATACCCACCTCGGCAGTTACATATTTCTTAATGTCAATCTTCTTCTGCAAAGCCTTATCCTCTACCAGTTGCTTCACGGTGACACCCTGATCCTTCGCCATCTGCTCTACCAGGGCATAACGCTCCGGATGCACGGCACTATTGTCCAAAGGATTCTTGGCGCCAGGAATACGGAGGAAACCGGCACACTGCTCGAAAGCCGATGGTCCCAGACGTGGCACCTTCTTCAACTGGGCACGAGAAGCAAAGGCTCCATTCTCCCTGCGGTATTCCACAATGTTCTTGGCAAGGGTAGGACCGAGACCACTCACGTAGGTAAGAAGATGCTGCGATGCGGTATTCAGGTTGACACCCACCGAGTTCACACAACTCATCACCACACCATCCAGACTCTTCTTGAGCTGAGTCTGATCCACATCATGCTGATACTGTCCCACACCGATGCTCTTCGGGTCAATCTTCACCAACTCAGCCAGCGGGTCCATCAGTCGTCTGCCGATACTTACGGCACCACGTACGGTGACATCCTCATCAGGGAATTCATCTCTTGCTATCTTCGAAGCCGAGTAAATAGAAGCACCATCTTCGCTGACCACATAGATATCCACAGGGTGTGGATAACTTATTTCGTGCAACCAGTCGCTGGTTTCACGGCTTGCCGTACCATTACCCACAGCCATTGCCTCCACCTGATACATCTTCACCATGCGCTGGATGGCAGCAGTAGCCTCGCTCTTCTTGTTACGGGGAGGATGAGGGAATACGATTTCGTGATGAATCAGATTGCCCTGGGCATCAAGACAACAGGTCTTGCAGCCATTGGCAAAACCAGGATCCACTGCCATCACTCGCTTCTGTCCCAATGGAGCAGCGAGCAGAAGCTGGCGCAGGTTATCTGCAAACACGAGGATGGCCTCTTCATCCGCCTTCTGCTTGCTCAAAGCCGCAAATTCGGTCTCGATGCTAGGTTTCAAAAGACGCTTAAAGGCATCATCCACCGCCTCGCCTACCAGTGTCTGGCACTCACCATATCCATGCACATAGTGGCGCTTCAACTTATCCTGGCACTGCTCGTCATCGGCAGAAATACTGATACGGAGGAATCCGGCAGCCTCACCACGGCGCATAGCCAACAGGCGATGGGAAGAACATTTCTTCAAAGGCTCTGAGAAATCGAAGTAATCAGAAAAACGCTGAGCTTCCTCCTCATCCTTCTTCTTAGCCACCACCTTAGAGGTGATGATAGCTTCACGACGGAATTCGCCACGAATCTGGTTTCTGCTCTCCTCACTCTCACTCACCATTTCGGCAATGATATCCTTGGCACCCTGCAGGGCAGCATCAGTATCCTTCACCTTGTCGCCCACAAACTTCTTAGCAGCCTGCAGCGGGTTGCGTTCACGCTGGAAGAGGAGCACCTGAGCCAGCGGTTCCAATCCAGCCTCACGTGCAATCTGTGCACGGGTTCTGCGCTTAGGTTTGAAAGGAAGATAGATATCCTCCAATTCTGTGGCATCCCAACAGTTTTCGATGCGTTCCTTGAGGGCATCCGTCAGTTTACCCTGTTCCTCAATAGTCTTCAGGATAGTTTCCTTACGTTTCGCCATCTCCTTGAGTTTCTCGTTGGCCTGAGCGATGGCCTCGATGTTCACCTCATCCATATTTCCCGTTTTCTCCTTACGGTAACGGGAGATAAAAGGAATGGTGCATCCCTCTTCGAGAAGCTCCAATGTATTCTCAACAGCCTGCTCACGCAATTTGAGCTGTGCTGCAATAATCTTTGTAAATTGATTCATAATATTACTTTCTATTTTTGCGAATGCAAAGATACAAAAAAAAACGAAAAAAGCCTCAGAAATCTTTCGAAATCTGAGGCTCTTGATAAAAGAAGGCGGCTACCTACTCTCCCGCATTGCATTGCAGTACCATCGGCGCAAGTGAGCTTAACTTCTCTGTTCGGAATGGGAAGAGGTGGGACCTCACCGCAATAACCACCTGATAATGGGTTATGACGTATTTGCACACAAGCAAAACAAGATAATGAACTGAAAATACAGTTGAAACTATGAACTTTC
>CAKQCH010000161.1:0-2681 GCA_934216735.1 uncultured Prevotella sp. | reverse complement strand
TCTGAGGTGTGATAGGATAGCCGAAGAAGCCATCCGCACCACATCTGATGCAGGCATGGGCTATCGCCTCATTGCCCTTCATTAATGTTACTTCTTGATTTGCCATTGTTTAGTCCTCCTTCTTTCGATAAACAGTGATGCAACCGTCTGGGCAGACGATGGCGCACGAAGTACAGCCAACGCATGCGTCAGGCACAGCTGCCTCTACATAGCGATAACCATGCACATTGACCTTCTTCTCGGCCAATGCGATGACATGATGAGGACAAGCCTCTACGCAGAGCGCGCATCCCTTGCAACGCTTGGTATCGACTACAATAGCCCCTTTAATCTTGCTCATATTCTAAATTTTTTCTTATTATCTTTACTTTTGGAGTAGCCAAGGCTGCTGCGATCCACATAGAGCATTATGGATT
This sequence comes from uncultured Prevotella sp., assembly GCA_934216735.1. Lineage (GTDB taxonomy): Bacteria > Bacteroidota > Bacteroidia > Bacteroidales > Bacteroidaceae > Prevotella. Next base: position 2,265 of record CAKQCH010000161.1, on the reverse strand, counting down.
GTAGTAGTCTTTGCAATAAAAGCTCATGATATTATCAAGCATCTCCTTTGCCGCTACAGCCGGACTCTCGGGGTCGAGGGCGATGGCCTCCATATAGCAGTCGAGGGCATGCTTAAAGTCGCCTTGCTTCCGCCAGGCGTTTCCCTGCTGATAATATTCTTCTGCTGTCATTTTACTCTATTTTTTTCTAGTTTTGCTGTGCGAAATTACGAAAATTATGCAAAGAAAAAGAATATCGACGCAAGTTTTAAACTAAATTAATGTAGTTTTTCCCGAAAATGCGCACACAATATTTCAAGTGTGCAATTTTTCAAGAACAATGTGCATTATTTCTAGTATTATATCCCATTAAAACACAATTCGCCATTTACCGCAGTTGGCTACGGTAAATGACGAATAATACGATACCTCGCAAAACAAGGTAGAGGATAAAGGCAAGCCACAGGGCATGGTTGCCTAGCAGAGGATGTAGCCCGAAAAACAATGCGAAGAACGAGGCTGAGGCCACGGCGGTGGAACAGAGCATCGACTTCGAGCGGGTGATGCCCACGAAGATGCCATCGAAGACGAATGCCGGCATTCCTGCCAGGGGTATCAATATCGCCCATCCGAAATATTCGCCCGACGCTGCTATTACCCGATCATCACTGGTCAGCAAAGAGAGAAAATTCTCTCCACCTATTATATATAATAAGGTGAAACCGATGGCTACGGCTACTCCGAACCCCATCGTCCGCCTAACCACCTCCCGGAACGCCACCCTATTTCCGGCACCATAATACTTGCCGCTCAATGCCTCTGCCGCATAGGCAAAGCCATCCATGAAATAGGAGAAGATGGTGAAAAGCGTCATCAGCAACGTGTTGACAGCCAGCACCAGCGTACTCTCGCGGGAACCTGCTGCCGTAAAGAAGAGGTTCACTGCCACCAGACATACGGTGCGGAGGAAGATGTCTCTGTTTAAAGAGAAGAATCGCTTCAGCGGTTTAGAGTCGAAGAGATGCTGGCGATAATCATACTTGCCCAACCGGTGATAGTAAAGCCGATAGAGCACGCATGCCATCAGGAATCCCCACCATTGGGCGATGACCGTGCCGAGCGCCACGCCCTCTACCGTCATCCTGCAAACGAAGACGAGCACCAGGGAGGCAACGATGTTCACCACATTCTGCGTCAGCGACACCACCATCGGGATACGGGTGTTCTGCATACCGATAAACCAGCCCGTGAATCCATAGAGTCCGAGCACGGCAGGCGCTCCCCAGATACAGACATAGCAATATCTGCGGGCCAATTCCACGACATCCGCTTCCGGAGACATTGCCCACAGTCCGCAGCCGATAATCCATCTCTGCAGGATAAAGAACAGGAGTCCTATCCCTACGCCGATGCCCAGAGACCGAACCAGGAGCCTCAGCACTTCGGCAAAGTCTCTCCTGCCCAAAGCCTGCGAAGTCATTCCGCTGGTTCCCATTCTCAGAAATCCGAAGAGCCAGTAGATGACATTGAAGAGCATCGACCCCACGGCAATGGCTCCGATATAAGCCGCATCACCGATATGCCCCACGATGGCGACATCCACCAAACCTAAAAGCGGTACCGTGATATTAGATATTATCGACGGCACCGCTAATTGCAATATTCGTTTATTCACGTACTTTAATGATTATCATTAATCACTAATAAATAATCACTATACTCTAAACTTCGCAGCCTGCTCCTCAATATAGGCAGCATCACTGAAGTAGTCGATGCGCATTGCCTTGCGAACCTCGTCCATGGTCTGGGCTGCAAATTCGCGGGCATCTTCGCTACCCTTCTTCAGGATGTTGAATACCTCAGGAATATCCTGCTCAAACTCATGACGGCGGGCACGGATTGGGTCGAGCATCTTGTTGATGACGCTGTTCAGGAACTTCTTGCAGGTGCCATCACCGATACCACCCTTCACATACTGCTCCTTCAACTCATCCAAAGTCTTGAACTCTGGCCAGAACTCAGCGAAATCCTCAGGAGTAGAGAATGCCTCCAGATAAGTAAATACGGCATTACCCTCCAGGTGTCCAGGCTCTTCCATGCTCATGCGTGGCTCACCGTTAGACATCTTCTTCACCTTCTTCCAAACGGTCTTCTCGTCATCGCTCATGTAGATGCAGTTGCCGAGACTCTTGCTCATCTTCTCCTTACCATCAGTTCCTGGAAGGCGACGGCAGCAGGCAATCTCTGGAAGCAGGATTTCTGGCTCTACCAATACAGGCGCATAAG
>CAKQCH010000160.1:0-2692 GCA_934216735.1 uncultured Prevotella sp. | reverse complement strand
ACCGATATCACCTACAAACGAATAAGGCTTGGCAACTTCCATACCGATTTCCAGACATTCCTTGGCTACGCGAACCAGCTGCTCCTTCTCAGGAGTAGTCTTGCCGCCAACGATAAACATACGGCTGGCGTCAGCATAGTAGCCGTCAACGATGGTAGTCATGTCCACGTTGATGATGTCGCCCTCTTCGAGCACATCCTCTTCCTTAGGAATACCATGGCAAACCACCTCGTTGATAGAGGTGCATACGCTCTTAGGATAGCCCTCGTAGTTGAGGCAGGCAGGAATGGCGTTGTTGTCCTTGCAATACTGCATGCAGAGGTCGTCAATTTCCTGGGTGTTCAAACCCGGACGAATGATCTCGGCAACGGCGTCGAGACAGCCTGTGTTAACGACACCACTCTTGCGGATGCCTTCTATCTGTTCTGGAGTCTTAATCAAGTCACGGGTAGGCACCAACTTACCCTTATTTTCCCAGTACATCACCTGCTTGTCGAGCTCTGTAAGAGGCTGACCAGGCAAGCAATGCCATCTTTTCTTCTTAATCATTGTCTTATATTTTAATTATTGCGAGTGCAAAAGTACATTATTTCTTGCAGAATGCAAAATAAAATGGCAATTATTTACAGTTGGAATGCAAATAATCACCATAAATCATTACTTCAGATATTCGTAGATTTTCTCGCACCAGTCTTCGCCGTTCTTCGGACAGTAGGTGAAGAGACCTACTTCTGAGGCCGCACAGCAGTTGCGGGCACCATCATCGACGAAGAGGCACTCTTCCGGCAGCGCCTTCTCTGCGGCTATTACATGACGGAAGAAATTCTCGTCGGGCTTCAGGTATTTCACCTCATAGCTGCGGTACATGGCATCGAAGTAATCGCCGATGGGATGACCGTCGCCCGAGAACTCCTCGCTGTCAACCCAGGCTGATACGTATGGGTTGGTGTTGCTGAGCAGAACCACGCGATAGCCCTGCTTCTTCAGGTTCTTGAGCACCTCCAGCTTGTTGGCTGGCACTTCCTTCATGTAGCCCAGCCAGCAATTCTGCAGCTCCTCGAAGCTCACCTCTCTGCCTACCTTCTCGCTCACCTTCTGGCGGTAGTCCTCTTCAGAAATCTTTCCTTCTTCCAGGTCGCCATTCAGTCCCGACTGCTTATAGGGATCCATTTTCTCGGCAAACTCCTTCATACCTAACTCAACAAAGCGTTTGCCTGCCTCGTTCTCGTCGAGGGTGATGATAACGCCACCCATATCAAAAATTACGGTCTTGATCATATTATCCTTTTTACTAATACCTTATTATATTATAATGCTTCTTCCCTTTCGGGGCATGCTGCAGTTTCCAATTTTAAAACAAATCTAATTTGTTCTTTCTGGCTTCCTCCAACGATGCTATCTTAGCCTGCTGCTCATGATATTCATTTCTCAGGCGCTCGTATCGCTCGTTGAGTTCTGCCACAAACTTAGGGCATTCCGTCTCGTTGAGGAATCGGGCACAGATGCCGGCATTGAGCGAAGCATCCTTCACCCAGATAACCGGACCATCATACACAGGCGCAATCTTCAGCGCCACATGCAGCTCGCTCGTAGTAGCGCCACCCACCATGATAGGAATGCGAAGACCAGCCTTCTGCATTTCCTTGGCTGTATGCACCATCTCTTCGAGCGATGGTGTAATCAATCCGCTCAGTCCGATAGCATCCACCTTCTCCTCTATCGCCTTCTTTACGATTTGCTCGGCAGGAACCATCACGCCCAGGTCGATGATATCGTAGTTGTTGCACGACATCACCACGCATACGATGTTCTTGCCGATGTCATGAACGTCGCCCTTCACGGTGGCCATCAGAATCTTTCCGGCAGTGGTGCTTCCGCCCTGCTTCTCCGCCTCGATATGTGGCTGGAGGATGGAAACCGCAGCCTTCATCGTGCGGGCAGTCTTTACCACCTGCGGCAGGAACATCTCTCCCCTTCCGAAGAGTTCGCCCACCAGGTTCATACCGTCCATCAGCGGACCCTCGATAACGTTCACGGCATGCGGATATTTCTGCAACGCCTCGTCGATATCCGGTTGCAGGAACTCGGTGATTCCCTTCTGCAGGGCATATTTCAATCTTTCTTCCACAGGCTGTTTTCTCCACTCAGGCGCAGCTGGTTTCGGAGCCGGAGCACCACCCGCCTTGGCTGCAGCCTTAGCCGCATCCGCCTTTGCCTTGATTTCGGCAGCTAGTTCGATGAGGTCATCGGCAGCTCCCTTTCTGCGGTTGAGCACTACATCCTCTATGAGTTCCAACTGATCCTTAGGAATCTTGTTGTAATCCATTCTCGCCTTGGCATTCACGATACCGAAGTCCATACCCACCTTCTGTGCATGATGCAGAAAGACGCAGTGGATGGCCTCGCGGATATAGGTGTTGCCGCGGAACGAGAACGAGAGGTTGCTGACACCTCCGCTGACATGCGCTCCCGGCAGATTCTTGTGAATCCATTCGGTGGCACGGATGAATTCCACGGCGTAGTTGTCGTGTTCTTCCATACCTGTGGCGATGGCGAGCACGTTCGGGTCGAAGATGATGTCGAGCGGATTCATGCCCAGTTTATCTACCAGCAGGCGATAGGCACGCTCGGCTATCTCGATGCGGCGCTCATAGGTGGTAGCCTGTCCCACCTCGTCGAAGCACATCACCAC
>CAKQCH010000159.1:0-2857 GCA_934216735.1 uncultured Prevotella sp. | reverse complement strand
AGGTCGCCCTTGGTGTGGATGGTGAGGTCCATCATGCCGTGCTTGCCTATCTGCTCCAGCATGTGGTCGAAGAAACCAAGACCGGTTGAAATATCGCATTTGCCACTGCCATCGAGATTTACCTTAATGTAGATATCCGTCTCCTTGGTGGTGCGCTTCACCTCGGCAATGCGGTCGCCGGCAAAGAGAATCTCGGCTATCTTGTCCCAGTCCATACCATCCTTTCCGAGAATCAGACTCTTGCAACCCAGGTTTTCGGCAAGCTGGGCATCCGTCTCACGGTCGCCGATTACATAACTGTTTGCCAGGTCGTATGCCGGGTTGCCGATATATTCAGTCAGCATGCCTGTGCCTGGTTTGCGCATTGGCGAGTTATCTTCTGGGAAGTGGCGGTCGATATGCTGCTTGCTGAAGTGGATGCCCTCGCTCTCCAGGGTCTGGATGATGAAGTTGTGTACAGGCCAGAAGGTGTTTTCCGGGAAGGAGTCGGTGCCCAAGCCGTCCTGGTTGCTCACCATCACCAACTCGTAGTCAGTGTGCTGGGCAATGAAGGCGAGGTTGCGGAACACGCCCTTGGTAAATACCAGCTTCTCGAAGCTGTCAATCTGCTCATCCTCTGGTTCCTGAATCAGAGTTCCATCGCGGTCGATGAAGAGTAATCTAGTCTGTTTCATGTCTCTTTTTAAAATAAATATGTTAATATGATTAATATTTTTCTATTTCTGCGGTTGCCATCTGCTGCAATCCCATCTTTTCGCTTTCCTTCTGCTTCTTTCTCTCTGCATCAATCACCTGGTACGAACCATATTGGTAGGCCAGCGAGATGCCGAGCCAGCTCAGGGCGTAGAGGATGAGCAGGAAGGTGATGATGAAGACCACAAAGAGGAGTGGGGGGAAATAGCCCGGCACACCGAGTGGGTCGCCTTCCAGTGCTCCCAGCTGTGAGTAGAGCTGGGCGATGATGAGGATGATGGATGGCAGGGCAGCGATGAAGGTAGCGATGCACACAATCATGATGCCCAGAAAACAGGTCATGAGGAAACCTCCCAGATGGCGAAGGATGCGGAGCATCCACTGTCCCTTTTTACGCTTCTCGCCTTTGTTGGCAGAGAGTTGCTTGCGTGGCAGCAGATGCCAGAACGATACCACTGCCATTATCAGGGTGGCTGCGTAAATGATGGTTTGCAGAATGAACGAAGCCATCGGATTCATTTCTCCCCAGTCGTGAAGCGACTTATTGGGGAGGAGAAAGTAGAGCACGATAGCCAGCAATATGGCGAAGGGCACCTGAGTAATCCATGTTTGCTTGACGAACGATTTCGGATCGGCCGTCATGGCGTAGTAGGATGCTCGCATACAAGCAGTTATGCTGCGCTGCTTAAATAATTCATTTACTTCCATAGCTATAATGATTTTATACTACTTACTATTTCTTGTTATTTCTTGCTATTTAAAAGTTTCTTCTGAATTCAGAGCAGGTGATGGCGGTGGCGATGGCCACGTTCAGGCTGTCGGCAGTGGCTCTTCCTTCCGGGAAGTTAGGGATGAGCAGTCTGCGGTTCACCTTCTTGGCAAGAGCTGGCGAGATGCCTTTTCCCTCGTTTCCCATCACGATGAGTCCCCGATTTTCCAGCTGCTGCTGATAGATGTTGTCGCCATCGAGCAGGGTTCCGTATACGGGTACATCTGCTGGCAAAGACTCCACCAGTCCCAGCAGGTTGCCGTATTCCACCTTTACTCTGGCTATGCTGCCCATGGTGGCCTGCACCACCTTGGGGTTATAAACGTCGGCTGTGTCCTGACTGCAATAGATGTGGGTGATGCCAAACCAGTCGGCTATGCGGATAATGGTACCCAGGTTTCCCGGGTCCTGCACGCCATCCAGGGCGAGATTCAGTTCGCTGGTATTGATTTCAGAAAAGCCGAAGTTCTTTTCTTTATCGTTAGCCTCTTCCTTAGCCTCTTCATAAGAGCATCCGGCATCCTGCTTAAACACAGCCAGCACCTGCTGCGGATGCTGCAGGAAGCTCACCTTCTTCAGTTCCTCCTCGGTTACTTCAATCACCTCTGTCTGGGCTGCCAGATGCTTTCCCTTCAGCCATTCGCCGGTGGCCACAATGAGGTCGGCAGGTTGCAGGGCGAGCAGGTCATCCACCACCTTGAACCCTTCAGCCACGAACTTTCCCTCCTTGTTTCTATTCTTCTTCAGTTCGAGCGAACGAATGTACTTGATCTTATTCTTGCTAATCATTTATTGTCGTTTATTGTCATTAATGGATGCAAAGATAACATAAAAAGCAGACAATACAAAATATTTTTCTTAAAACCTTTGGTAGTTTAATAAAAAAAGCATACTTTTGCATTTGATAAGGTGATATTCTGACTTGATATGTTTGAATATTCAAATAAATAACAAATAAAGTATGGAGGAAAGATTATGGCACGACCAATTAGAGAAACCCCAATTCTTTACGGGGATGACGCCAAGAGATTCTTGGCAAATATAGAAAACGTGAAGCCAGCTTCAAAAGAAGAGAAAGAAAGAATTCGTGCTTCTTATGAAGAAATTAAACAGATGGCAGATTTTGTGATGTAAGGAAATTTCGACATGAATACAATTGCTTTAGATAATAAAACATACTATGAGGGCAAGTTCTATATATCCCCTGAGGTGAAGGCCTTGGAGGTAGGTTTTCAATGCCCAAATGATTTGTCTGATGATTATAAGAAACTCAAGTTTCGCAAGTGAGCTCCACACGCCCTGAAAGGGCAGAAGCTCCTAGCCCAGGGCAGCGCCCTGGGTAATCATGGACGCAAGTTTGTCGCCCTGTAAGGGCAAAAGCTTCAAAAGAATCAG
>CAKQCH010000158.1:0-2998 GCA_934216735.1 uncultured Prevotella sp. | reverse complement strand
AGGCGGGCAAGATGTCGCCTCGCAATCTGTGGGTAACTACCATCGGCGATGAACTCCGTCTGGCTACCAACAACCGCTCTAAGGTGGTGGGCGTGGCCTTGAAAGACAGAGCTTCCATCCTCCCTGCCGGTCATCACGCCAATGGTGCTTACTGGTTTGATGATAAATCGGGCAAGTTCATCACCAGCACCTTCTATATGGAAAAGTTGCCAGAGTGGGTGAACAAGTTCAACAAGCAGAAACTGCCTAACAAGTATCTTTCCAAGAAATGGGAGACGCTCTACCCTATCGATTCCTACAAGGAGAGCACCAGCGATGACAACAACTATGAGAACGGAATCGCTGAGGGCGAGAAGGCGGTATTGCCACTCGACTTGCCTGCCTTATACAAGAAGCATGGCTACAAGATTCTCCGCAACACTCCATTCGGCTGCAACCTGACCTTCGATATTGCCAAGGCTGCCATCGAGGGCGAGAACCTGGGTAGAAACACAGATACTGACCTGCTGACCATCAGCTGCTCCAGCACCGATTACATCGGTCATCAGGTGGGCGTGAACGCCATAGAAACAGAGGATTGCTATCTCCGACTTGATAAGGCGTTGGCGGATTTCTTCGCTTATCTCGACCAGACCGTGGGCAAGGGAAATTATCTCACCTTCCTTACCGCCGACCATGGAGGCGTAAACAACGCCACCTTCCTGCAAGACCAGCGAATCCCTGCCGGCATCTGGAACAAAAAGGGATTGGCAGAAGAGCTGAATCAGATTCTGAAAGCTAAGTTCAATACCGACAAGGATCTCGTGAAAACCATCATGAACTATCAGGTATTCTTCAATACCAATACCATCGAGGAACTCGGTTTGGATTACGCAGCCATCAAGCAGGCGGTGGTAGATAGATTGAAGAAAGACAAGGATGTGCACTATGCCTTCGACATGGAGAAAACCTCCACAGAGAGCATTCCTGCAGAGCTGAAGTTCCGTGCCATCAACGGCTACAACCGTGAGCGCAGCGGAAGCGTCCAGATTGTACTGAAGCCAGGTCACTACGATTATTACAGCAGCAAGGGAACCACCCACGGAGCATGGAATCCATACGATATCCATATTCCTTGCCTGTTTATGGGTTGGGGCATCCAGCACGGCGAGAGCGCCCAGCCTCACTATATGACGGATATTGCCGCTACCGTATGTGCGATGCTGCATATCCAGGCACCTAACGGTTGCATCGGCACACCGATATTCTAAACAAAACAAAGGCTAGGTTTCCCAGAATCGGGAACCTAGCCTTTATTATTTATTTCCTCTTCAAAAGAGAAACTCTTTTATTCTTTCATGCAGATTGTATTCTTCATGCATAATTATATTCTTTCATGCATGATTTTCCTAATCATCATTCATGATTTCCATATATTCCTCGTAGGAAATATATCTGCCGCCCATCGACTTGAGATGCGGGGTTTCCAACTGGCAATCTATCATCTTGCCTCCATGCTCCTGCAGATAACGGGCCAGGAAAATGAGGGCTATCTTAGAGCCTGATGGAACCTTGGAAAACATACTCTCACCGACGAAAACCTTGCCGATGGTAACACCATAAAGTCCACCCACCAGTTCACCGGTCTCATTATCCCATACTTCCACGCTTGCCGCAAAGCCCTGCTCATGAAGGGCGGTGAATGCCTGAATGATGTTTTCACCCAACCAGGCACCCTCTTCCTCGTAGCGGCCATTGGTCTTGCTGCAGGCACGAATCACAGCATCGAAATCTTCGTTGATACCCACGCTGTACCTGTTCTTTCTCAGCAAGGTTCTCATGGAATGACTGACGTGGATTTCGTCCGGGAAGATGACGAAGCGCTTCATCGGACAGAACCAGAGAATCTCCGGCTGGTCGCGAAAGCTATACCAGGGAAAGATGCCGTTGCTGTAAGCCAGCAGCAGGCGGTCGATGCTTAAATCGCCTCCTATTGCAAAACATCCGTCGTCATCGCCATAATGCGGATCGGGAAAATAAATCTCTTCCGCATTTTCATCTATCTGTAATATCATCGCTTCCTAATAATTAACTACCAGTTCCTTACCATCGAAATCTACGCAGCCCTTGCCTGCCTTCTTGAGCTTGCCGAAGAGCAGTGCCTTCATCAGGATTGGCTTCAGGCGGTTGCCGATGACACGATCCATCTCGCGGGCACCATATTCCTTGGTAAAGCCCCACTCCAGAATCTTCTCGCGTGCCGCATCAGTAAGCGTAATAGAAACTCCCTTTGCTGCCAACTTTGCATCGAGCTGACGAAGCTTCTTGGCAAGAATCAGTTCTGCCATGTGCTTATCCATATCGTTGAACACCACAGTGTCGGAAAGTCGGTTGATGAACTCTGGCTTGAAAGTCTTCTTTACCTGAGCCAACATTGCCTCGCCACGGGTTACATTACCACCGAAACCTACACTTGCCTGGGATGCATACTGCGCTCCGGCATTGGAAGTCATCACGAGGATTACGTTTCGGAAGTCTGCCTTCTGACCCTTGTTATCGGTCAATCGGGCATAGTCCATCACCTGCAGCAGGATGTTGTAGATGTCGCTATGCGCCTTCTCAATCTCATCGAGCAGGAGCACGCAGTTTGGTGTCTTGCGGATGGCATCGGTCAGAAGACCGCCATCTTCATAACCCACGTATCCGGCAGGCGAACCGATGAGCTTAGCCACGGTATGCTTCTCGGTGTATTCACTCATATCGAAGCGCACCAGCTCGATGCCGAGTTCCTTAGCCAGCACACGAACCACCTCGGTTTTACCTACACCCGTAGGACCCACGAAGAGCAGCGACGCCATCGGCTTGTCATCATCCACCAGTCCTGCCTTCGCCATCATCACAGCCTCAACCACCTTATCCACAGCCTTGTCCTGACCGTAGATCTTGTCGAGTATGCGCTGGCGGAGCGTAGCCAGGGAATCATTGTTTTCATCCTTGATGGCAGCCGCATCTATCTTGC
>CAKQCH010000157.1:0-3078 GCA_934216735.1 uncultured Prevotella sp. | reverse complement strand
GTTCGTAGATGAACTCGGCATCGACCAGAGCGTGGCGCACAATGGCGTCTGCCTCACCGTGGTGGAAATCAAGGACGGTACCTACACCGTTACCGCCATGAAGGAAACCCTGGACAGAAGCAACTTGGGACTGCTGAAGGTGGGTGACAAGGTGAACGTGGAGCGCTCGATGATCATGAACGGCCGACTGGACGGTCATATCGTGCAGGGACACGTGGATGAAACCGCCAAATGCATCGCCATGAAGGATGCAGACGGTTCAACCTACTTCACTTTTGAGTATGAGCTTAACAAAGAGATGGCGCGTAAGGGATATTTCACCGTAGATAAGGGCAGCGTAACCGTGAACGGCGTTTCTCTCACCGTATGTGAGCCAACCGACAACACCTTCACCGTAGCCATCATCCCTTATACCCGCGAGAATACCAACTTCTGCAACATTGAGGTAGGAACCGTGGTGAATATCGAATTCGATATTCTGGGCAAATATATCGCAAGACTCAAGAGCTTCGAATAAGAGGGTGTAAGCAAATTTTAGGCACGGATTACACGGAGATTTAAGACGATAATGCAAAAAACGCATTTATAATTTAAAGGAAAATCCGTGTAATCCGTGCCTAATCTATATACAGGGGAGATAATTCAACCACCCTCGCTACTTTCTTCTAATCGTCAAATCGATGGTTTCAGGATACTTCTCCTTGAAATCCTTCACATCATCAACAACCAGTACCAGATAGCCGCCGCCACCTGCACCCGGCATCTTCCAGGCATGAACCTCAGGCAGGGCAGAATACTTATCTATAAATCCCTGCACACAACCCTGAATCATGGCTGGGAACATGGCAACCTGCGCATCAAACGAAGCCTTGAAGGCAGAGGCAAACGCAGAAAAATCCCTGTTGAGAATCGCATTCCAGCAATCATCGGCAGCCTTGGCAAGATTCTTCACCTTAACCTCGTTGATATCCTTGCCTTCAATCACAGAACAGCCCGGACGACGTGGCTCCATCGGAATCATGCAGACGTGGCTCTCTACCCAAGAAAGAACATCCTCGTCATCGCAAGTCTCAAACTTATCAGGCCAGAAACGGTTGTCATAATGATGACGCACCAATCCAGGCATACAGATACCGATGGAATCCTGGGCACCGCTGATAATACCGTCGCTGCGCTCCGGGTCGTTTTCGAAACAGAACACCAGTTTGGCAAGAATCTCAGGATTCATATCAGGCAACTTCACCGGCCATATCTTCTTAATCATGTTGCGGGTTGAAGTAGAAAGACCACAGCGTTCACGCACCTCGAAGGTAGGAATAAGCGACATGGTTATCGCCCAGCCCGGCGCATAGCAACTTACGTAAGGCTGGTCTATCCAGGTGCCCGCCAGGTCGAGACGGGTAGGAAGCTGACAGGTTGAATCCTTGATATCAGTGCTCGAACGCGCCTTCAAGCCCTCGGCAGGCGTACGCTCCAGTACCACATACTCAATGCCACGCTCCTCGCAGAACTTGCGCTTGGTTTCATTGCTTCCATCGGCATTCACCACAAAGATATCAGGCTTCACCATATCCACCGTAGGGATAAAGTCCATAATGCCATCCCCCTGGTTGATGTAGGCATCCTTCACGTATTTAATAGACTTCACCATGAAGAGACGCTCCTGTTCAGGATAGAACGTCTTATGGTGCTTATAGCCAAGAATCGTCTGATCGGAACCGATACCAACGTATAGGTCGCCATACTGAGACGCCTGGCGGAAAAACTCAACGTGGCCGCTGTGCAACAAGTCATAACAACCACTTACAAAAACTTTCTTCATTATTTTTAGCTACTTTTCTTTATTAACATTCAACAAAGACTAAAGTCTTTCGGCTACAAAACTACAACTTTTCTTTCATTATTCCAAGAAAAACCTGCACAAATATTCTTTTTTGGGCACAAACCAACCCTTTTTGTGCATTTTTATAAAGAAATATTTGTATAACACACAAAAAAGTGTTACTTTTGCCGACGTGTTTTGTCCCAAATTGAACATTGGAAAGTGAAGAAGAGGGCATCCAAGCGCCCTACAACCGAACTCGAAAACGCCCAACTTGAGTACCGAGCACTAACAACTTAAAGGAAATTATAACAATAACCATTTATTAATATGAGTTTAAAAATCGTTGTACTTGCCAAGCAAGTACCTGACACAAGAAATGTGGGTAAGGATGCGATGACAGCCGAAGGCACCGTAAACCGTGCAGCTCTTCCAGCCATCTTCAATCCTGAAGATTTGAACGCATTGGAGCAGGCTCTCCGTTTGAAGGAGCAGAATCCAGGTTCTACAGTTGGTATTTTGACTATGGGTCCTCCACGTGCTGGCGAAATCATCCGCCAGGGTCTTTATCGTGGTGCTGATACGGGTTGGTTGCTTACCGACCGTCTCTTTGCCGGTGCTGATACATTGGCAACTTCTTATGCCCTTGCTACCGGAATCCAGAAAATTGGTGACGTAGACATCGTAATCGGTGGTCGCCAGGCTATCGATGGTGATACTGCTCAGGTGGGTCCTCAGGTGGCTCAGAAGCTGGGATTGAACCAGGTTACTTATGCAGAGGAAATCCTCAAGGTAGAGGATGGCAAGGCTACTATACGTCGCCTCATTGATGGCGGTGTTGAGACCGTAGAGGCTCCATTGCCATTGGTAATTACCGTAAACGGAAGTGCTGCTCCATGTCGCCCATGCAACGTGAAGCTCGTTATGAAATATAAATACGCTACCTGCCCTATGGAGCGCAAGGGTGATGAACCTTGGACCAACCTCTATGAGGAGCGCCCTTACCTCACCCTGAACCAGTGGAGCGTTGCCGATGTTGACGGCGACCCTGCACAGTGCGGTTTGAGCGGTTCACCTACCAAGGTGAAGGCTGTGAAGAACATCGTGTTCCAGGCTAAGGAAAGCAAGACCTTGACCAGCAGCGATGAGGACATCGACGGACTGATGAAGGAATTGTTGAACGAAAGTATTATCGGATAATCATCGAAGGATGATTCAGATTCCGATTCATTTAAAAATGCTTTATTAGAAAAGAC
>CAKQCH010000156.1:0-3183 GCA_934216735.1 uncultured Prevotella sp. | reverse complement strand
CAAGCCAATTTGGTCAATTCAGCAGCCTTGTCGCTGATAGCAGGAGTAATACCGCTCCAGTGGAACCACTGAGCACCCTCCATAATCTTGTCGAAGTCGAAATCTGAAGCATCAGCCTCTGCGATAGCGCTGTGAGCACGGTCGTAGATAACCTTTGATGGGCGCATAGAAGCACCAGTCTCAGCATAGTAAAGACCCACGCGGTCACCGCCACGGGCGATGAACTCAGTGTTTACGCCATAACGACGGAGAGCATTTACTGCAATCTGACCGATTTCGTGCTTTGGCAACTTAGATACGAAGTAAGCCTCATGACCATAGTTAGCCACGCTTACAGCTACGTTAGCCTCACCACCGCCAGGGATGATGCGGAATGACTCACTCTGAATGAAGCGATCGTTAGCCTCTGGAGACAAACGAAGCATAATCTCACCTAATGTTACAATTTTAGCCATTTGATGTTTTAATTCTTTTATGTTTTTATTGTTTGTTATTGATTGACAAATTTTAAAGTAGTTGCCTTTTCTTGCCGATTTTGTGCCTTTGGCAGTCAGCCGGCAGACAAATAACAATACATTGTCGTTTATCGTTGGCAAAAATAGCTATAATTTCTCGAATAACGAAATAAAATCGCGTTTTTTTTCACTTTCACCCCAATTTTTCTTGTTTTTCCTCCTATTTTTGTATGTTTCTTTCTTTTTTTTGCATTTTTCGTGCAAAAAATGTGCTGTGCATTCGCACAATTCAAAAAAATGTTGTATATTTGTGCCCGAAAGTCGATGTGTGGTCGCACACAGCCGATTTGAGAGTTAGTAAAATGCAAAAAAGCACAGATTTCGCACAGGATGGGATGAGACGAAAAAGCGACAAGTTATCACCCGATGACTATTGAAGACTACTCCAAGTCTATTCGGGGATTACTCTAAGTCTATCGGATGTTCCCGATTCCCTAACATATATATAATGTTCGCGTGAGAAGTGCCCTTAAGTACAAACTTAAAAACAATGGCCGAAAAAATCAGAATCAAGGATATTGCCGAGAGAGCCGGCGTATCTGTTGGAACAGTAGACAGAGTTCTACACGACCGCCCTAACGTGTCGAAACCGGCACGAGAGAAGGTGGAAAGAGCCCTCAAGGAAATGAATTACCAGCCAAACATGTATGCTAGTGCTTTGGCTTACAACAAGGAGTACACCTTCTATCTCCTCCTCCCGAAGCACGAGTCTGAGGCTTACTGGGAAGAGATTGAGGAAGGTGCGAGAAAATGTGAAGATCAGCGCCGTGATTTCCATATCAACCTGGAGATCAAGTTCTACGAGCGTTCGAACGAAGCCTCTTTCCGCGAGGTTGCCAACGAGATTCTGGAAGCCAGACCCGAGGGAGTGGTCGTGGTGCCTGCATCGCTTGCCGTGACACGCGAGTTCACCGAGCAGCTGCATCATCTCAGCATTCCATTCATCCTGCTCGACTCCTACATGCCCGACCTGCGTCCGCTTTCCTTCTTCGGACAGGATTCCTTCTGCTCGGGCTACTTTGCTGCCAAGATGCTCTGCATGATTGCCGGCGGCGAGAAAGAAGTGATGCTGATGCGCCAGACCAAGGACGGACAGGTGATGAGTAAGCAGCAGGACAACCGCGAGGTGGGATTCCGCCACTACATGCACGACCATTTCCCGCAGATGCAGATCCATACGCTCGACCTGCCGCTCAACGGCACCCGAAACGAGTTTGTCAAGATGCTGGAGAAATACTTCGCCGAGCATTCCGACACCCACCACTGCATCACCATGACATCGAAGGCGCACATCGTGGGCGACTATCTTCTGAAGTCCAACCGCCGCGACATTCAGATTATGGGTTACGACATGGTAGAGAAGAATGCCAGATGCCTTCGCGAGGGAAGCATCTCCTTCCTCATCGCCCAGCACGCCTTCATGCAGGGTTATTACTGCGTAGACACTCTCTTCCAGGCCATCGTACTGAAGAAGAAGGTCAATCCCGTGAACTACATGCCTATTGAGCTGCTGATGAAGGAGAACGTGGATTTCTATCGCAGAACGCAGATCTGATTTTGAGTAAGATGAGAAAAGTCTGCTTTAAATAGAATCTGCAATAAAAATAGAAGTAGAATAACATTCATAATAAACAAAAACAAGACTACAGAATGAAACTATCAAGCTTTATCAAGATTAACCCTGCTGATTCAGTAGTGGTTTGCTTGCGCCCTATGAAGCAGGGCGAAGCTATTGAGGTAGATGGCAAGTCTATCACCCTCTTGCAGGATACTCCTGCCGGTCACAAGGTGCTCATCAACGATGCTGCCGAAGGACAGGACATCATCAAGTACGGCTACCCTATCGGTCACGCAAAGAAAGACCTGAAGCAGGGCGAGTGGGTTAACGAGAACAATCTCAAGACCAATCTTGCCGGTACTTTGGAGTACACCTACAATCCGGTGGAGGAAAAGCTGAACATCGCCGATGAGGGCAGAACCTTCAAGGGTTATGTGCGTAAAAACGGCGAAGTGGGTACACGCAACGAGGTTTGGGTAGTCCCTACCGTGGGATGCGTAAACGGTGTTGCAGAGAAGCTCGTCGAGCTTCTGAAGCAGGAAACAGGTTGCGAGGGTATTGACGCCATCCACGCCTGGCACCATAACTTTGGTTGTTCTCAGCTCTCGGGCGACCACGAGAACACCCGCAAGGTGTTGCGCGACATCTGTCTCCATCCTAACGCTGGTGCCGTGCTCGTTCTCTCATTGGGATGCGAGAACAACCAGCCAGACGATTTCATGGCGATGCTGGGCGATTACGACAAGGACCGCATCAAGCTGCTCGTTACCCAGAAGGTGGAAGGCGATGAGATTGAGGAAGGCATGAAGATTCTCCGCGACCTCTATGCCAAGGCCAAGGAGGATGAGCGCGAGGAGGTTTCCGTAAGCAAGCTCCGCGTGGGATTGAAGTGCGGCGGATCTGACGGATTCAGCGGCATTACCGCCAACCCATTGGTGGGCGAGTTCTCTGATTGGCTCGTGGCACAGGGCGGTACAAGCATCCTCACCGAGGTGCCTGAGATGTTCGGTGCTGAGACCATCCTGATGAACCGTTGCGAGAACAAGGAACTCTTCGACAAGACTGTTCACCTGATCAACGACTTCAAGGAGTACTTCCTGAGCCATGGCG
>CAKQCH010000155.1:0-3221 GCA_934216735.1 uncultured Prevotella sp. | reverse complement strand
GACTTGCTGAGGCGAGCCTTCTTGTGAGAGAGTACCAACTGACCCTTTGTGTCCTCCTGGTTCTCTACGTAAACCTCAACCTTGTCGCCTACCTTGAGGTCTGGGTTGTAACGGAACTCTGAAGCTGGGATGATACCATCGCTCTTGTAGCCGATGTTTACGATAACCTCTTTCTTGTCTACAGAGATTACGGTACCCTCAACAACCTGGTGCTCAGTTACCTTGTTCAATGTTTCGTCATAGGCCTTCTCGAGGTCTGTTTTGCTGACGCCTGCGTTTGTGCCGTTCTCGAACTCGTCCCAATTGAAGTCGTCGAGTGGCTGTACGTTCTTAAAATTTGACATAAAAAATAATTAAAAATTTAAATTAATAAAGTTAGACTTTATATATATTGTAAAAATCGGCTGCAAAGTTACTCATTTTCTTTGGTTTACAAGCGTTTGACGTCTCTTTTCTTTTGTTTGTTAATGATATTTAACTAAAATGGGCGTTTCTTCTCATTTTTCTTGGGTGTTTACTATATATATATATGTTCATCTTCATCGTTTTTTCTTCATCGGATTACGCGGAGTTATCGGAAACATTCTTGCTCCACGGATTACGCACGGAATTTAAACGGATTTGGCCTTGCGGCCATTGGGCTTGCGCCGTATAGGCTAGCATACAATTGTCCAATAATGGCTGGCTTTTTCAACTGTAGGGGGTATCGCTACGACCGTCAGGTCGAGTTTCCGTTTAGATTCCGTGCGTAATCCGTGGAGCAAGAATGTTCCGTTTCTTCCGCGCAATCCGATGAATATGAATGAATATGCAATCTGTAAAATCGCTGCGAAAAATTCAATTGCATGTAAATTGCGTTAAATTCATTAAAAAATCATCCCGAAATGTTGCGGATTACAAAATATTTGTTACCTTTGCCCCGAAATATGAAAAAATGAATAACTATTGAGTATTATGACACTAGTCATCTTGTCCATACTGATACTGGCTTGCGTACTCATTGCAACCGAGAACGTGACCAAAGTGAACCGTGCTGCCGTGGCTATCTTCGCCGGAACGGTGGGATGGGTGCTATATATATGCTTCGGTATGGACTTCGTGACTAACGAACACTCAGCAGATTACAGCCATTATCTAGACCTCACGAACCTGGAATCTACCAGCACCAACGTGAAGTACTTCATCTCCAGGCACATATTCCTGCCACAGGTGGGCAGGGCTGCCGAGATCGTGCTCTTTCTGCTTGCCACCATGACCATCGTGGATATACTCAATAACAACGGCTGCTTCGACTTCGTGCGCCAGTTGCTTCGCACACGCAGCAGCAGGAAGATGCTCTGGACGCTGGCCATCGTCACCTTCATCATCTCTATCAACCTCGACAACCTCAC
Source organism: uncultured Prevotella sp. (assembly GCA_934216735.1). Taxonomy (GTDB): domain Bacteria; phylum Bacteroidota; class Bacteroidia; order Bacteroidales; family Bacteroidaceae; genus Prevotella. Next base: position 1,830 of record CAKQCH010000155.1, on the reverse strand, counting down.
TACCACCGTCATGATGCTCACCATCATGCACGGCATCATCCCAAGTCGCCGACAGCGAATGATATTCGGCAGTTCCATCCTCCTTGCCGCCAACTGCGGCGGTGCGCTTACCGTTATCGGTAACCCTGAAGGCCTGGTGCTCTGGAATTCCGGAGCCGTTACTGCCACCATTTTCTCGCTTTCGCTGCTGGTTCCTTGCCTGGCTGCGTGGCTCGTGCCTACGGCAATGATGCAGCGCATGCTGCCGGATAGGGTGGAGACGGAGTGGATTGCCATGCCTTTCCGCGGCGATGACACGCGCCTCAACGTGTGGCAGCGACTGCTGATGCTCCTTGTGGGCATCGGAGGCCTGTGGTTTATCCCTACCTTTCATAACATCACCAAACTCAGTCCGTTTCTGGGTGCGCTGTGCGTGCTCAGCATCCTCTGGATTGTGAACGAGATCTTCAATCGCAAGCTCATGAACATGGATGCGATGGTGGAGCGCCGTACCCCATTGGTATTGCAGTATGGCGTTATCCAGATGATGCTCTTCGTGATGGGCATGATGCTGGCTGTGGGCGTGGTGAAGGAGACGGGTGCCTTCGGCGACCTCACGGCATGGCTGGGCGTAAGCGATGAGCATCCTAACGTGTGGCTGCATGGCATTGCGGCTGGAGTGCTGAGCACCGTGCTCGACAACTTCGCTACGGCGATGAACTTCTTCTCACTGCACGACGTGGTGGGACTGGGCGACCCTCAGTCGGCGCTCGACTCTGTATATCAGACCAATGGAGTATACTGGCAGGTCATCGCCTACTGCGTGATGGCAGGCGGCAACGTGCTCGGCATCGGCACCATCAGCGGTCTTGCCCTGATGAAGATGGAGCACATGCACATGGTCTGGTATTTCCGCAACATAGGCTGGAAGGCCCTGGTGGGTGGCGTGCTGGGACTCGCCATCCTCTTGCTCTCGCACACCCTGATGGGCGGGACCATGTACTTGATGATTTAAACCATATCTGATAAAGAAAAGGGGATGTGAACACGCATCCCGAACGAAAAGACGTAGATTTTTGACAATGCCCTCTTATAAGCTTATAAGAAATCCTCTTTGCAGGAAATTTATCTTTGCGAGAAATCTATCTCTGCGAGAAATCTATCTCTGCGAGAAATCTGTCTTCGGAGGCATTGGATGAAGACAAAATTGAAGAAACTAATTAAAATAATGTATCAATTAATATAATAAGGTATAAATATAATAAGGTATATAGTTATGGCAAAGATTAAGACTATTGGTATTTTGACATCCGGAGGTGATGCTCCAGGTATGAACGCAGCTATCCGCGCAGTGACCCGCGCGGCTATCTACAACGGTTTCAACGTGAAGGGTATCTATCGTGGCTACGATGGCTTGATCAACGACGAGATCAAGACTTTCACCACTGAGAATGTGAGTGGTATCATCGGTACAGGCGGTACGATACTGAAGACTGCACGTTCTAAGGAATTCATGACTGAAGAGGGTCGACAGAAGGCTTTCGAGAATATTCAGAAGGAGGAAATCGATGCGCTGGTGGTTATCGGCGGTAACGGTTCGCTCACTGGTGCGATGAACTTCGCTAGAGAGTTTGATATCTGCTGCATCGGTTTGCCTGGTACCATCGACAACGACCTCTATGGCACTGATAATACCATCGGTTACGATACTACGATGAACACCATCGTGGAGTGTGTAGACCGTATCCGTGATACGGCGCAGAGCCACGAGCGTATCTTCTTCATCGAGGTGATGGGCCGTGATGCCGGATTCCTGGCTCAGAACTCAGCTATCGCCAGCGGTGCAGAGGC
>CAKQCH010000154.1:0-3236 GCA_934216735.1 uncultured Prevotella sp. | reverse complement strand
ATAATAAATAGAAAATTTTGGTTATTTTTGCAGTGATTTAGGGCTTTTAGCCTCATTTAGTAACTAAAAAAGAGAAAATGATGAGCAAATACATATTCGAGACAAAGATGGAAGTGAGGGATTACGAGTGCGATATTGAGGGCATTGTGAACAACGCCAACTATCTGCACTACATGGAGCATACCCGCCATCTCTTCCTGAAGGAATGCGGCCTCAGCTTTGCCGAAATGCACAATAAGGGCGTGGATGCTGTGGTGGCGAGAATGAACCTGCAGTACAAGGTTCCGCTGCAATGCGATGATGAGTTTTTCTCGCGTTTGTGGCTGGAGAAGCAGGGGGTGAGATATGTCTTCCATCAGGACATCTTCCGTGCCAGCGATGAGAAGCTTTGCCTGAAGGCCACCGTTGAGCTGGTTTGCCTGATTAACGGAAAGCTGGGCAACAGCGAGGAATACGACAAGGCGTTCGAGAAATACCTTGGGGGGAGTTGATAGTTGAGAGTTAACAGTTAACAGGTTAACAGCTGATTTTTCAATACCCCTTCCGCATACGAGCTTCCGAACTTGCGTTCCGAAAGAGGCATTCCTATAAACCCTATAAAGCCGAAACAACATGGAGCAACTACTTCACTATGTGTGGAAGCACAAACTCTTCCCACTCTCCCCTCTTTCCACCACCGACCACAGGCAGGTGGAAGTCATCGACCCCGGATTGCACAACCGCAATGCAGGGCCCGATTTCTTCAACGCCAAAATCAAGATTAACGGTACGCTGTGGGTGGGCAACGTGGAGATTCACGACAAGGCGAGCGACTGGTATCTTCATGCCCACGACAAGGATGAGAGATACGACAACGTGATTCTGCACGTCTGCGGCACCATCGATACGGAAGCCCGAAACTCGAAGGGTGCCCTGCTGGTTCAGATGCAGCTCGATATTCCAGATCATGTACTGAAGCACTATCAGGAGCTGCTCACCATCGACCAGTATCCTCCTTGCTATCAGATTATTCCATCGCTCTCGAAACTCACCGTGCATTCGTGGATGAGTGCCCTGCAAACCGAACGCCTTTCGCAGAAGACGGAGGCGATAGAGGAGCGTGTGCGCCGCTGCAACGGCGACTGGGAGAATGCCTACTTCGTGACTCTGGCCAGAAACTATGGCTTCGGAATCAATGGCGATGCCTTTGAGCAGTGGGCGCTGAAACTGCCTCTGAGGGCGGTGGATCATCACAGAGATGACCTCTTCCAGATAGAGGCTATCTTCATGGGGCAGGCGGGATTGCTGGAGCTGAACACCATTCCCGAAAGATATCAGAAAGACGCCCTGAACGACGGGTATTTTGCGAGATTGAGAAATGAGTATCTTTATCTCTCGCACAAGTTCTCGCTGCAGCCGATGGATTACAAGCTGTGGCGTTTTCTGAGACTTCGCCCGCAGAATTTCCCTCATATCCGCATTTCGCAGCTGGCGAATCTTTATTATAACCGCCATGCGGGATTAAGCCAGCTGCTGGAGGCTTCTACGGTGAAGGAGGCAAAGAAGGTGCTTGCCACCAGCGTTACGGGGTATTGGGAAACTCATTATACCTTCGGAAGCACGAGCATCCGCAACGAGAAGCACCTCTCCCCTTTCTCGCTCAATCTGCTCATCATCAACACCGTGGTTCCTATTCTCTTTGCTTACGGAAGACACCGGGGTGAGGAGAAATACTGCGACCGCGCCTTCGATTTCCTGGAGGAGCTGAAGGCTGAGAATAACCACATAGTAAGGATGTGGCAGCAGTGCGGATTGGAGGTGGAGAACGCCGGTGATAGCCAGGCGCTTATCCAGCTGAAGAAAGAATACTGCGACAAGAAGGAATGCCTGAGGTGCAGGATTGGGTATGAATACTTGAAGAGATAACTATTTTAAAAAAAAGATTATGGGTGACCAACAGGAAATATTAAATACTATACTCTTAACAAGGCTGAATTATTTCAGCCTTGCGGGAATGCTGGAGCTATATAGAAAGGTGGGCTCCGCCACGCTCATCCTTGAGCATAAGAACGACCTGAGAGACATCCTGCCCGATGCCTCGGATAAACTCGTGAACGCTATCCAAAACTGCGACGAGGCTCGAAAGCGAGCCGAGGTAGAACTGGAGTACGACATAAGATATGGTATCGAACCGATAACGATGAACGATGACCGCTATCCGCAGCGACTCAAAAACTGTGATGACGCCCCACTCATGCTCTTCTACAAAGGCAACGCTAATCTCAACCAGCAGCGCATTATCAACATCGTGGGAACCCGCCACTGCACCCCTTACGGCGAAGACCTCATTCGCCGCTTCATCTCCGACTTGAAGCAGCTCTCACCTCGTGTGCTCATCGTGAGCGGCTTAGCTTATGGCGTGGATATCGTGGCGCACCGCCAGGCACTCGCCTGCGGCTACGAAACCATAGGCGTACTGGCTCATGGTCTCGACGACCTCTACCCACGTCAGCACCGGGAAACGGCTGCCAGAATGATAGAGCAAGGCGGTTTGCTCACCGAATTCCTCACCCAAACAAATGCAGAAAAAATCAACTTCGTGCGCCGCAACCGCATCGTGGCAGGAATGTCGGATGCCTGCATCCTGATAGAGAGCGCCGCCCATGGCGGCGGACTCATCACCTGCGAAATTTCCCAAGCCTACGGCAGGGATGTTTTTACCTTTCCTGGCCGTATCGGGGACGCATATAGCGAGGGGTGCAACAATCTGATAAGAAACAACGGGGCAGGTCTCATCACCAGTGCCGCCGACTTCATCAAGGATATGGGATGGCAGGATGATGCTACGCTGATGCGAGCCAAGCAGCAAGGCATCGAGCGCAGCCTCTTTCCGGAGTTATCGCCCGAGGAGCAACTCATCGTAGATGTCCTCTCCAAGACCAACGACCTGCAAGTGAATCTCATCTCCGTAAAGACGAATATCGACATTTCTCGCCTCACTTCCCTCCTCTTCACATTGGAGATGAAGGGAGTCATCAAGACCTTTGCAGGAGGAATGTATCATCTTTTGAAGTAGTATTTTCTTTATTTTCAGAAAAAAGCAGTAACTTTGCAGCCGCAAAAAAGAAGATATACATCATAGGAATAAGAAGATTTCACTCGAAACTCATGAAAATAGGAAATATAGAATTTGGGCCTCAGCCCCTCTTCCTCGCTCCGATGGAAGACGTAACGGATATTGGCTTTCGCATGCTCTG
>CAKQCH010000153.1:0-3273 GCA_934216735.1 uncultured Prevotella sp. | reverse complement strand
ACTAAGAACTTCCTGCTAAGGATTCCTATCCTTTGTATCAGATAGTTTTCCTTTAGCAGAACAGAAGCAAAAGGCTATTTTTTATTTGATTCAGAACATCTTATAATTTTTAGCAGACACATTATTAGCTCAATGATAAAGGCTCAATCCTCGAATAAAATCGGGAACTGAGCCTTTATTGTGTTTATATCTTACCATCGAGATATACGGAATCGGAGATTAGTGCTTACCGCAGCAACCGCCCTCTCCGTGCTCGTGATGATGCTCGTGCTTGATACCACCCTCTACAGCCTGATGCTGGTCGCGGAGCAGATCGTTCACGGTCTTCACTGGGTTGAAGGTGCCCAGAGGAACCTCTACGAATACGGTGTTCCAGTCGCTCATCGCACCATTCCAGAGACCTGGCAACTCCAAGGCCTTCAAGTCCTTACCGTTCTTGCTCTTACTTGAGATGAAACCGGTGGATGGATCTACGAACTTAGGAAGATCGAAGACATTGCCCTGGTAATCCTTGGTTGCGCAAACGAGATCTACCGGGTTGAAGTGAGTACCCTCGGTAAACATCTTCATGTACTCCTCGTTGTTCTTGTCAATCTGTGAGCTCTCCAGAATCTGAAGACTTACAGTGCCATCCTGGTTATAGGTAAGGAATGGACCACCGCCAGGCTCGCCCACGTTCTTAACCACGCCGCATACACGCATTGGGCGGTTGAGCTTCTTGCGCAGGTAGATAACCAGTTCGGCATCCTCCAGCTCCTTGATATCAGCCTTGCGGCAGCAGAGATCACGCTGAACGAAGCGGATAATCTCCTCCAGCTTCTCGTGGTTGTACTGTCCGGAATCCAGCACCTTGAGATAATCGAATGCCTGCTTCTGCAGGGTAACCAATACGCCGGCAATCACCTGCTTCCAAGTAACAGTCTCTGCCTTCAGGCGATCAGGTACCACATTATCGATGTTCTTGATGAATACTACATCTGCATCAATCTCGTTGAGATTCTCGATGAGAGCGCCATGACCGCCTGGACGGAACAGCAATGATCCATCCTCGTTACGGAATGGAGTATTATCCGGATTGGCAGCGATGGTATCTGTGCTAGGCTTCTGCTCTGAGAATGAGATGTTATACTTGATGCCGTAGCGCTGTGCATACTTATCTGCCTTTTCTGCCACCATCTGCTTGAAGAGTTCCAGGTGGTCGTGAGAAACGGTGAAGTGAACGTTTGCCTCGCCGTTGCTGCTGGCATAGAGCGCAGCCTCAACCAGGTGCTCCTCCATTGGGGTGCGAACCTCGTCCTCATACTCGTGGAACTGGAGCAATCCCTTAGGCAACTGACCATAGTTCAATCCCTCTGGCTTGAGGAGATTAGCCACGATGGCCTTGTAATCGCCCTTCTTGATGAGGCACATGATGCCCTTCTCATTGTTCACATGACACTTGTCGCAAAGCGCCTTGCGGAAAGCAAACTTCTTGATATTCTCGAAGAATTGTTTTTCGAAGTCAGTAGTAGGAACATCGTATGGAGCATCGAGGAATGCAAACATGTTCTTGAACATGCGGCTTGCCGCACCTGAAGCAGGTACGAACTTCACAATCTTGTGACCCTCAGCCTTGTAGTCGTTCCACGCCTTCTCGTAGTCCTCTACTTCCTGTGCTGTAGGAGCCATGATACCCTTACCGATGGCAGCCGCACCCTCTAGTTTGAGGAATGGGAAACCATTCTTGATTTGTTCCAACTGGTGTTCAATCTGCTGCTCGGAGATGCCGCGGGCAGCGATTTGGTTTAGATCTTGCTGATTCATAATACCATATTTATGTTAAATTTACACTATATGTGCTACAAAGATAATAGTTTTTTCTGATAATCAGAAATATTTCCGCTTTTTTTTGTACCTTTGCATTGAAAATTTAACGAAGTAGGCGTTTTTTAACGCCGAAACGCCATTGTTTGACAAATTAAAATGGAATATTGCGACATGGTTAGTAAATTATCAAAAGAGCACGACAGAAGGTCGGGGCTATCACATTACCTCTATGGGGTATCTACATTATTCTTAAGTGGTGTAGGAATTGGCGGTTTATCGCCATTAGTAACAAACCAAGAATTGAACATATACAATTTACTTTGTTTGTTCATTGGTACGCTAGCTGCAATTATCATTGCATATTGCGCTAATAGAATTATGAAGTATAACGATAAATAATATTATTATGGAAGGATTAATGTTTATTTTTTCGCTGGGACTAATTATTAGCAGCAGCTTTGCAATCTGGCTCAACACAAAGTCTGGTCAGAAGTGGATAGATAATTTATAATATAAGTTATTATGGAAGTATTTACTCTATTCATGTTTATCATGATGGTAATAGGAACCAGCTTCGCCATCTGGCTCAACACAAAGTCTGGCCAGAAATGGATAGACGAGTTATAAAACTCAATAAAAATATAATCAACGGGAGGGAACGACAATGAATGAAACAACTTTTAAATTCACAACCGAAGAAAAGGAACAGACACTCCAGATTCTGGAGCGCCTGAGAACCGCCGTGGGCGACACGTTCAAGCCGGGCGACGAGCAGCATCTGCGTGAAGACATACAGCATGCCTTCATCAACCACCAGATCAAGCGCAACGTCTTCGGCATGAACCCTATACTCGCAGCCCTGCAGACAGCAGAAATCGCTGTGAACGAAATCGGTCTGAAAAGAGACGGCATCATCGCCATCCTGATGCAGACCAGCGTTATCGACGGCTATCAGACCATCGAGGACATCCAGCAGAAATACGGCGACAGCGTGGCGCACATCATCAGCGGACTGCTCCGCATCCACGACCTCTACAAGCGCAACCCTATCATCGAGAGTGAGAACTTCAGAAATCTGCTCATCTCTTTCTCTGAAGACATGCGCGTGATTCTCATCATGATAGCCGACCGCGTGAACGTGATGCGACAGATTCGTGATACCGACCAGAAGGAGGCGAAGCACGAGGTGAGCGAGGAAGCCAGCTACCTCTATGCCCCACTCGCCCACAAGCTGGGTCTCTACAAGCTGAAGAGCGAGCTGGAAGACCTGAGCCTGAAGTATCTGGAGCACGATGCCTACTACATGATCAAGGAGAAGCTGAATGCCACCAAGGCTTCGCGCGATGCCTATATCGCCCGATTCATTCAGCCTATCCAGGAAAAGCTCGATGCTGCCGGACTGAAATATCACATGAAGGGACGCACCAAGAGCATCCACTCCATCTGGCAGAAGATGAAGAAGCAGAA
>CAKQCH010000152.1:0-3369 GCA_934216735.1 uncultured Prevotella sp. | reverse complement strand
TACAATCTCAACATGGCATCAGACACCTACGAGACCCTTCTGCGCCAGATGCCGGAAAAGCAGCGCAATGTCTTCATCGCCATCTCTGCAGAGGGCGAAGCCAGAAGCGTAAAGAGCGGAGCCTTCGCCAAGAAATATCACCTCCCATCGCCAAGCTCAGTGAATTCAGCCCTGAAGGGATTGCTGGAGAAGGATTTCATCACCCAGCAGGATGATGCCTTCGTGGTATATGACAAGTTCTTCGATTTGTGGCTGAAGAAGTATCTGAAATAGTATAAGGTAATTCCAATATTTTTTGTTACCTTTGCACCCAAATTTAAATACATATTTTAATATGGCTATTATAAAGACAGTAGAAGGAAAGACTCCCCAATGGGGAAAAAATTGTTTTATCGCTGAGAACGCTGTACTGACCGGCGACTGTATTCTTGGCGATGACTGCAGCATCTGGTATAGTGCAGTATTGCGCTCTGACGTGGATGCCATCAGATGTGGAAACAGAGTGAATGTACAGGATTGCGCCTGCATCCATCAAACCGGTACGATGCCTTGCATCCTGGAGGATGATGTATCTGTGGGACATGGTGCCATCGTTCACGGAGCGACAGTTAGAAAAGGTGCTCTCATCGGCATGAATGCCACCGTGCTTGACAAGGCAGATATCGGTGAAGGAGCTATCATTGCTGCAGGCGCAGTGGTTACCCATGGCACAAAGGTTCCTGCACATGAGATTTGGGCGGGTATTCCAGCCAGGAAGGTGAAGGCCTGCGCTCCCGGACAAGCCGAGGAGTTTGCCAAACATTATTCCGGATACATCAAAGACTGGTATCTGAAGGAAGACTAATAATCCTTTATAATTATCATAAAATGATAATAAAATGCCATTTTTTATCTTTTATAGAAGATAAAAGCAAAATATTCCAGATTTTTATCCATTATAAAAGATAAAAATCGTATATTTGCAGAAAATTTCATTTATAAAAGATAAAAATATGGCAACTATTATTCGTCAATCATATATCGACAAGATAGAAAAGTATCTTGGAAAGGAGACTATCATCGTATTAGTAGGTCAACGTCGTGTGGGCAAAAGCTGCATGATGAAGATGATTCGTGACCGTAAGAAGGCAGATGACGGCAACAATATCATCTATATAGATAAGGAGAAAAGAGAGTTTGATAACATTCAGACCTATCAGGATCTCAACGATTATATCGGAGAGCACTTTCTGTCCGATAAACATAATTATATTCTTATCGATGAGATACAAGACATCAAGGATTTTGAACGTTCCATCCGAAGTTATCGCACAGAACCGAACACAGACATCATCATCACCGGTAGCAATGCCCGTATGCTGAGCAATGAACTGAGCACACTTATCGGTGGCAGATATAAAGAAATCTATATACAGTCGCTGAGCTATAACGAGTTTTTGGAATTTCATCAAATATCAGATAATGACGAAGCACTTGCTCTGTACATTCAGTATGGTGGCCTGCCTGGTCTGGCAAAGATAGGACTAGAAGAGGATGATGCACGTGAATATCAAATGGATATTTACCATACTGTCTTACTAAAGGATGTCATCATGCGCAACCAGATAAGAAACGTACCATTCTTAGAGAATTTAGTACGTTTCCTCGCAGACAACACTGGTAAGTTGATTTCCGCCAACAGCATCGCCAAATATATGAAATCACAAGGCGAATCTATAACATCCACGGCTATCATTAATTACATATTCTTCCTTTGCGAAGCCTATATCCTGCACAAGGTGAATCGCTATGACATCCACGGCAAACGTATCTTTGAAACCAACGATAAGTTTTATTTTGAAGACAACGGCATTAGAAATGCCATTGCCGGGGGAACACGTGAAGGAGACATTGAGAAAGTGATAGAGAATATCATCTATCAGAACCTCATACGCTTGGGCTATCAAGTATATGTAGGACAACTGCAAGCTGGAGAAATCGACTTTGTATGCACCAAACCAGGCGGCGAACGCATCTACGTGCAAGCTTCCTACATCATAGCCGACGATGCAACCAGAGAACGGGAGTTTGGCAATCTCCGTGCAATCAAGGACAACTATCCGAAGTACGTTATCTCCATGACTCCTCTGCTCACCAAGAATGATGATGACGGCATCACGCACCTGCATCTTCGCAAGTTCCTGAAAGAAGGAATATAAATGAACTAATGTGGTTTATGATAAGCACCATATAGCACGCAGGGATTCCTGCGTGCCAATGGTGCAACTTCTATCAAATTAGCATGAGGAATTACATCAAGTCACACTTCTCCTCGGTGTTCTTCTCTACCTTCTCGCCATCTTTCAGGATGCGAGCCTTATAGCCAAACTTCTCAAAACCCTTCTGGAGTTTCTCTGGGGTTGTCTTGTCGGCATTGTACTGTACTGTGACAGTCTGGTTTGGCACAGAGGTCTCAATGTTCTTGATACCCTTCTCGAAGCGCAGGTTGTTCTTGATTTTGTTCTCACAAGCCGCACAGTGCATCTGTGGGGTTGTGGTGAACACTACGGTCTTGATGTCCTTGGCAAAGGTTACCATTGCCACCATCATCATTGTGAACATTACTAAAATCTTCTTCATAACTTTTCTATTTGATTAAATAATTCAACATTCAACACTTTACATTCAACATTCTCCCTTAAAAGTGTACTCTCACTCCTGCGTAGAACATTCTGCCCTCTACAGGTCCCCAAACCAGGGTCGGCTCAAAATCGCTTCCCCATGGGTTGCTGGCACCATAGATAGGAGTCTTTTGCTTGAAGCCCGTGAGGTTCTCGCCTCCCACATAGATGCTCCAATGGCGGAACCATCTCGTAACCTGCGCACTCACTTGCTCGAAGCTATGAAAACGAGGAGACCATGACTGGCTTCCATCTGCCAACTGATATGGCTCTGGATTCCTGCCTCCACCATTCAACTGCACGGTGGCATCAAATTGCCAAAGACCAAGAGGAGTCTTATAAGATGCCGTGAAGAGCGCCTTATACTTGCTGGTCAATGGCTTCTCCATCAAACTCTTGCCGTAGTCGTAGGTACACTTCACATCGTTCAGACGATAAGCCGCTGTTATCTCCAAGCCTTTCAGCAATGGATAAGAGGCATCTATCTGGAAGGTATGCGAATAAGACTTGCCTATCAAGTTGTAGATGGCGATAAGCTCCTTGTCGCTTTCATAATCCACTACTGCCTGATTTTTGAAGTCGGTATAGTAATACTCGGCATTGAGCTTCAAGGTCTTGCCAAACATCGAGATGTAGAAAGCGGTACTCACACCATAGTTCCAAGCCTCCTCTTGCTTAAGTCCATCACCCAGAATCTGAAACTTCCTGC
>CAKQCH010000151.1:0-3393 GCA_934216735.1 uncultured Prevotella sp. | reverse complement strand
GAGGATGTGGCATGGGCTGTAAGCCGTGCCTTCTTCATCGCTCGTAGCGGTCGTCCGGGTCCTGTAGTACTCGACTTCACCAAGAATGCCCAGATTGCAACTTGCGAGTGGGAACCGGTGAAATGCGAGAAGGTTACATCTTACAATCCATATCCTAAGATTGATGAGAAGGCTGTGGCTGAGGCTGCAGAACTCATCAATCAGGCAAAGAAGCCTTTTGCCCTCGTGGGGCATGGTGTAGAGCTGGGAGGTGCCCATAATGAATTGTTGGAATTCCTGGAGAAGGCAGACATCCCGGCTGGTCGCACTCTGCTAGGTCTCTCTGCTCTTCCTAGCAATCACCCTCTTAACATGGGTATGCTCGGTATGCATGGTTCCTATGCTACCAATATGAAGACCCAGGAGTGTGATGTGCTCATCGCCATCGGTATGCGTTTCAGCGACCGTATCACGGGCGTTCCGTCTAAATACGCCAAGCAGGCTAAGATTATCCATCTGGATATCGACAAGTCGGAAATCGATAAGGTTATCAAGACAGATGTGGCAGTGATTGGCGATTGCAAGCAGTCGCTGCCAGCCATCACCCGTCTCCTGAACAAGAATGTTCACCGCGAATGGAGAGATTCCTTTGAGGAATATCGCCAGCAGGAGCAGGAGAAGGTGATAGAAAAGGATATCCATCCTACAGAAGGACCTCTGCTCATGGGCGAGGTGACCAATGTGGTGACAGAAGCTACTCATAATGAGGCGGTTCTCGTGAACGATGTAGGTCAGAACCAGATGATCAGTAGCCGCTACTTCAAGTTTACCAAGAAGTTGAGCATCGTGACCAGCGGTGGTTTCGGAACCATGGGCTTCGGTCTTCCAGCAGCTATCGGTGCTACCTTCGGTGCTCCAGACAGAACTATCTGCTGTTTCTTCGGTGATGGCGGATTCCAGATGAACATCCAGGAGTTGGGTACCATCATGGAGCAGCAGGCACCGGTGAAGATGATTCTCTTGAACAACAACTATCTGGGTAATGTGCGCCAGTGGCAGGATCTGATGTTCGAGGGCCGTCACTCTTTCACCCACATGCTGAACCCACGCTATGAGGAAATCGCCAAGGCTTATGGCATCCCATACGATGTGGTTATCGACCGCAAGGACTTGAAGGCGAAGGTAGAGAAGATGATAAGTACCAAGGGACCATATCTTCTGGAGTGCGCCATCAAGGAAGACGAGGACATCGTTCCGATGACCCTGCCTGGAAAGAGTGTGGAAGAAATGCAGCTTGAGCTTCACTATTAATAAAGAAAAGAATTATGGAGAATAACAACGAAAAGAAATTATATACGTTGCTTGTCTATTCTGAGAATATCGCTGGTATCCTGAATCAGATTACAGCTGTGTTCACTCGCAGACAGGTTAACATCGAGAGCTTGAATGTATCGGCTAGTAGTATCAAGAATATCCATAAATACACGATTACTGTGTGGAGCGACGCTGAGCAGATAGAGAAAATCAACAAGGCGATTGAAAAGAAGATTGATGTGGTGAAGAGTGATTACTACACCGACGATCAGATTTTCATTCACGAGGTGGCACTCTTTAAGATTTCTACTCCTGTCTTGTTGGAAAATCCAGAGGTATCCCGCACCATCCGCAAGCACGATGCTCGCATGATGGAGGTGAATCCTACCTATAGCACCGTGCTTTTGGCAGGACTTACCGAGGATATCGCCGACCTCTTCCATAAGCTGAATAGTTTCGACTGTCTCCTGCAATATACCCGAAGTGGACGAATTGCCGTAACCCGAAGCTTCGACGAGCCGGTTTCCGACTATGTGAAGCAGAATTCAGAAGGATAATCCATTTATGATTCAATAGATCCCTTTGTTCCTTTGATTTGAAAATCAGAGGAACAGAGGGATTTTTGTCTTATATACAAGCATATTTTTCGTCCTTTATGCAAACAGGGCTTTTGCTATACAATATAAGCCGGAATTTTTCGCTATATATATAATGTGACGTTATATATATAATAACGCTATATATATATAATAAGGTGTAAACGAATAAAAGAAATTAGTATGAAACCAGAATTATTAAGTAAAGTAGGTCGCTATGAGTTTTTGGCAGAACCCTTCCATTGCGACTTTTCCAGTCATCTCTTCATGGGACACCTGGGCAATCATCTTTTGAACGCAGCCGATTTTCATAGCAACGACCGTGGCTATGGCATGAATTATCTGATGCCTCGCCACAAGACTTGGGTATTGAGCCGTCTTGCCGTAGAAATGGTAGAAATGCCAAAATCATACGATAAGTTCTTCGTGGAAACATGGGTAGAGAGTGCCATGAAGTATTTCACATCCCGTGATTTCAAGATTTGCGGAAAAGATGAGAAAGTGTATGGCTATGGCAAGAGTGTTTGGGCAATGATTGATACGGAGACCCGACAGCCTGTAGATATTTTTGAAATTAATGATGGTCTGATCAAGGAATATATCGAAACTGAAAAACTTTGTCCTATTGCTGCAAGTTCCAGAGTGAAGATGAGCAAGGAGGCAAAGCTGGTCCGCACCATCGATACCTATTATAATGATGTGGATGTAAACGGGCATATCAACTCCGTAAAGTACATCGAACACATCCTCGACCTCTTCGACATCGATTACTATTTGACACATTTCCTGCAAAGATTCGAGATAGCTTATGTTGCCGAGAGCCATCAGGGTGACAAATTGAAATTCTATATGGAGCAGGTAGAAGACGAAGAATTCTGCATAAAAATAACAAAAATATGCAGAAATGACGAAAATGAGGTGGAAATCGTAAGAAGTAAGCTAAAATTTATAAAAAAGTGATAGAAAAATTTGGTAGTGTCATTTTAAATCATTACCTTTGCACTCGAAATAAAGAATAAACCCAGTGCCGCTACCTTGGATAGGCAGTGGACGGATCAAACAGGCTCTCTTTGGATAAGAATACAGCTCGCATCCGTATGGACAAGTATAACCCGCGGCTCCATAAAGGCAAGCCGCACAAATTAAATTACAATTATGGCAGAAATGAATTTCGGTGGCGTAATGGAAACTGTTGTCACCAGTCATGAATTTTCATTGGAGAAGGCACGTGAAGTATTGAAGAACGAAACTATCGCAGTTATCGGTTATGGTATCCAGGGTCCTGGTCAGGCTTGTAACCTTCGCGATAATGGTTTCAATGTCATCGTCGGACAGCGTCAGGGTAAGACCTACGAGAAGTGTTTGAAGGATGGCTGGGTACCTGGTAAGACTTTGTTCTCTATCGAAGAGGCTGCAGAGAAGGGTACTATCATCTGTATGTTGCTTTCTGATGCCGGTCAGATTGCATGCTGGCCAAAGATTAAGCCATACCTCACACCAGGTA
>CAKQCH010000150.1:0-3440 GCA_934216735.1 uncultured Prevotella sp. | reverse complement strand
CATTATTTTATAGAGAAGGAACCCTGGTGGGGAATCCCGGCACATTATCCGAAAGACCATCCTGAAAAGGATATCCAACCTGTAGATCTCTTCAATGCAGAGACGGCAGGGATGCTTGCCTGGACCCTCTATATGCTGGAAGATGAAATCAATAGGAAGGAAAAGGGACTCTGCGACCGTGTGAGAAGCGAGATAAATCGCCGATTCCTGCAACCGGTGTTGAACCAGCCGCAGGGCTGGAAGAACAATGCCAACAACTGGAATACCTGGATTACGAGCAACTGGTTGGAAACGGTATTGATTTGCGAATCAGATGCCAAGCAGCGAGATGCTGCCTTCAAGGGAGTGCAGCAGTGTCTGCGAACCTTCCTGAAGGGGTATCCCGATGATGGCGGTTGCGAGGAAGGTGTCAGCTATTGGGACTGTGCCGGTGCCTCGTTCTTCGAATCGCTCTATTTCATGCAGTTTGCTCCCAAGCAGGCGGTTCTGACATTGAATGAAGCTCAGAAGAAGAAGGTGGAGAACATGGGTAGGTTCATCACTACGATGTATATCAACGACCTTACTTTCGTGAATTTCTCGGATGCCCAGGCTCAGAACGTTCCGAACATCAACATCCTCTTTCCTTATGGTGCCTATCTCCAGAACCTGCAGATGATGCAGCTGGCGGCATACGTGGGCAAGAAATATCAATATACCCTCAAGCCTACAACGCTTTTTCTGAAATCGGGCAACTATCCGAAGCTGGGTAGGGAACTGATGCTCCTCTCCATGCTGCCGAAGTATCAGGAAACAGCAGCTGTAGAGCCAAAGACGGAAGATGCCTATCTGGAAAACTCCCAGATTATGGTGGCGAGCAACAAGAACTGGTTTGTGGCTGCAAAAGGCGGCAATAATGCCGAAAGTCATAACCACAACGATATCGGCAACTTTATTGTCTATCACAACAATCAGCCGGTGGTCATCGACCTGGGGCGTGATACCTATACATCGAAATCATTCAGCAACCAGCGATTCGAATTGATGAACTGCCGTTCGGCCTATCACAATGTGCCTATCATCAACGGATTGGAGCAGAAGGATGGCAAGAAGTATCGTGCCGAGAAGGTGAGCCATGTATTCAGCGAGGGCATCTCTTCTCTTACCCTGAATCTCGAAAAGGCATATACCGAGGCGGCGCATGTGGATAAGTGGCAGCGTACCATCGTCCTGGATAGGGAATACAACTGGGTGGAAGTAACCGAACAGTATAAGCTCGATTCCCTGCAGATAGAGAAGGACCGACTGAACGGTCAGGTATTTGATAATCAGATTATCCTGATGGCTTTCGGCAAGCCTGTGGTGCAGAAGGCAGGAAGAATCCTGCTTCAGGGTGGCAATGTGCGGTTGGAGTATGATGCACAGTATCTCTCGGCATCGGTAGAAAAGGTGCAGATGACGGATGGCATCATGAAGACCCAGTGGAAGGATAATGTTTATCGCATCATCTTGCGATTGAATGATAATTATCCGATGGCGAAGGTAAAATATCGCTTTGTGAAATGATTTTTTTTGAGAAAAGCCTTGCTATTCCCGATTATTTCCACTATCTTTGCAATTGAATTAGTTGTACTCGATAAAACGAAGAAGATATGGATTACAAGAGATTACCATACGGCGTTGCCGATTATACCTGGATTAAGAGTCAGAACAGATACTGTGCTGACAAGACAATGTTTATACCTAAGATGGAGGAAGCAGGAGACTTTCTCTATCTCATCCGCCCACGCCGTTTTGGCAAAAGTGTCTTCCTCACGATGCTTCAAGCCTACTACGACATCGAGAAGAAAGATTCGTTCCATACCACATTTAAGGATACTTGGATTGAGTCGCACCCAACCGAAGGACTTGGACAATATCAGGTTTTGTATTTTGATTTCTCTAGAGCTGCTGCAGGTCCTGGTACTTTGGAAGAAAACTTCAATTTATATTGCAGCAGCGTACTAGATGGTTTCATCAAAAAGTATGCAGCCTATTATGATGAAGATTTCAACATGGAGGAATACCTTGGCTTTTCCGGTGCCTCCTATAAGCTGAATGTACTGAATACTTATTCCAAAAGCAAAGGTACGCAACTTTACCTTATCATCGACGAGTATGACAACTTCACCAACAACATCCTGAGTGAGGAAGGAGAAGCTGTGTATCACGCCTTGACTCA
The DNA here is from genome assembly GCA_934216735.1 of uncultured Prevotella sp. Taxonomy (GTDB): domain Bacteria; phylum Bacteroidota; class Bacteroidia; order Bacteroidales; family Bacteroidaceae; genus Prevotella. Next base: position 1,240 of record CAKQCH010000150.1, on the reverse strand, counting down.
TGCACAAGGCTTCTACCGTGACTTCTTCAAGCTATTCAAGGGAATGTTCCGGCGCATCATGATGATGGGAGTAAGTCCTGTCACCGTGAACGACCTCAACAGTGGCTATAACATCGGCACCAATCTCTCCATGGACCCCATGTTCAACATGATGCTGGGATTTAGCGAGAACGAGGTACGGGAAATGATAGAATACTACAGAGAAGTAGGACTCATCAAGGTTCCGACCGACCAGCTGATTACCGACATGAAGCCTTGGTATGACAACTATTGTTTCGCAAAGGACAGTCTGGTTACAGACCCCAAGATGTTCAATTCGGATATGGTTATCTATTATCTCCGCCATTTCATCCGTTTTGGCAAAGCGCCGGACGAGATGGTAGACCCAAACACCATGACCGATTATGCCAAGATGAAGAAGATCATCTTCCTGGACAAGCTACAGGGCGACCGCAAGAGTGTGCTGAAAGAAATCATCAACCAAGGTTACATCTGGGCGGAGCTGAGAGAAAGTTTCCCTGCTGAAGACTTGGTTGACCCTGACCTGTTCCCAAGTCTGCTCTACTATTACGGCATGCTGACCATCATTGGCAAGCGTGGCAGAAGAGTAAAGTTGGGAATCCCTAACGAGAATGTACGCCGCCAATATTACGGCTATGTGTTGGATGAATACAACAGGGATGCCAAAATCAACAATAATCATCTTGCCGACCGATACGATGTAATGGCTCTGGATGGTAACATCAAGCCAGCCATCGAATACATCGCCGAGGGTTACCGAAACTGCACAAGTATTCACTCCAGCATCCAGGCAGAGCGCAATCTGCAAGGTTTCATCGCCGCTTATCTCAACCATAGTGGTTATTACTACATCATCCAGGAAATGGAGTTGAATGGTGGTTATTGCGACTTGACGATGATTCCGGACCTCACCCGTTTTCCAGAGGTAGCCCATGCCTACCTCTTGGAGTTGAAATATCTGAAAACGGGCGATACCGATGAAGAAGGAAACAAGGCCTTGGAAGAAGCAAGAACTCAGTTGGAGCAATATGCGCAAGACTCAAGATTGCCACAGCTGATGAATGGAAAGCCTATCCACAAGATTGCCATCATCTATAAAGGTAATGACTTGTGGAAAATAACGGAGTGCTAAAGAATTTAGAAAACGACAAGGGTCTATATGCCACGATGAACAGGTGGCGTATAGACCCTTGATTATATGGTGATATTCGTAATCTAC
>CAKQCH010000149.1:0-3527 GCA_934216735.1 uncultured Prevotella sp. | reverse complement strand
GTTACCTCTTCGGTATGTACAAGAAGTTGACTCACCAGTTCCAGGGTGTCTTGACCGGTAAGGGTCAGGAGTTCGGCGGTTCATTGATCCGTCCTGAGGCTACAGGTTACGGTAACGTATACTTCCTCTGCAACATGCTCGCTACCAAGGGTATTGACATCAAGGGCAAGACTGTTTTGGTTTCAGGTTCAGGTAATGTAGCGCAGTACACTATGGAGAAGTTGCTCCAGTTGGGTGCTAAGCCAGTTACATGTTCAGATTCAGACGGTTACATCTACGACCCAGACGGAATCGACCGCGAGAAGCTCGATTACATCATGGAGCTCAAGAACGTAGAGCGTGGCCGTATCAAGGAGTATGCAGAGAAGTATGGTGTAAAATATGTTGCGGGTGCTAAGCCTTGGTTTGAGAAGGCAGACATCGCTCTCCCATCAGCTACTCAGAACGAAATCAACGAGGAGGCAGCCAAGGCTCTCATCGCCAACGGCGTAATCGCAGTAAGCGAGGGTGCTAACATGCCTTCTACTCCAGAGGCTATCAAAGTATTCCAGGATGCTAAGATTCTCTACTCTCCAGGTAAGGCAGCCAACGCAGGTGGTGTGGCAGTATCAGGTCTTGAGATGAGCCAGAACTCAGAGCGTCTGAAGTGGTCTCGTGAGGAGGTTGATGCTAAGCTCCACGACATCATGAACGATATTCACGCTAACTGCGTGAAGTATGGTACAGAGCCAGACGGTTACGTAAATTACGTAAAGGGTGCAAACGTAGCCGGCTTCCTGAAGGTAGCTAAGGCTATGATGGCTCAGGGCATCGTTTAATCCAAGAAGACTACCAACTTGGTTATGATATAGAAAGAGGGCAATCCGGAATATCGGATTGCCCTCTTTTGCTATGATAAACATCGATTTTGGGATGATGAAAATCGGCAGAAAACGAAAGGATTCCTGCCGATATTTCTCTTCTGTTATTTATACCGGTGTATCTTCCGGTTTCTCCTTGAAGAGGTCGTCTGCCTCCTTAGGCAGCTCATCCTCATCAAACCATTGCGAAAGCTTGCTGTAGGCTTTCTGCTTGGCATCTTCTGAAACATCGCCCCAAACCTTCTTGAGCACGAAGAGCAGCACGGCAAGGTCGTCGCCCAAGCCGGCAATAGGAATGGCATCGGGGATGACATCCAGCGGACTGATGAGGTAGCCCAAAGCTCCTATAATCATCGCCTTGTCTCTCAGCGCCACCTTGTCGCTCTCTAATGTATAATAGAGAATGAGGGCTGCATAAACCATCTTGGCACCTGCACGCTTAGCCACGTGCGAAATCTTCTCGACAAATGCACTCTGAGTGAACTTGTCCTTATAAGCCATAAAGTCTGGTAAAGTCATGTTAATTTATAATTAATAATTTATAATTTATAGTTTATAGTTTCGGGAAGGCTTTTGGAATACTTCCGAGAGGCTTCCGAAAGACTTCCTATGGGCTATGCCTTCGGCTCATAGAAGAGCACAGCCTTGATGAAGGTCTCCATCTGGGTTTCCTTGTGCTTGTTCACGCGATAGGCGATGATCATCTGAAGCAAAGCCTTGAAGAAGCAGGCAAGCAGCAGACCGATGATAAGGGCTATGACGGTGGTGAGGGCCTTGCCATTCTCATAGATAGGCGACTTGTCGGGGAAACAAGACAAGATAAAAACTGGGATAACGGTGATGAAACCGCCCACCGTGAGCTGGGTACGCTTGGAGCCGCCCATATCGAGGATGGCCTGCTTATCGAAGAGATAGTCGTCCAAATCCATGCGGGTAATACCATAGTTCTCGAACTTAGGGAAGTCGGCATTCGCACCATACTTCTCTATCTTACTGGTCACCTTGTGCTCAAAATCATCTAATATCTGCTTTTCCGGTTCTCTGAGATTCATAATCCTGTTAGTTATATTAAAAACGTTTGAAATATCACACCCTACATTATTATATATATAGCGATGCGGAAAGAACTAAAAAGAAAGAAAGCAGTGCCCCTATAAGCCGAGTTCTGTTCCTGCCCCAAGAAAGGAAACAGGCGCCTGTCATTTATCTAGTCCCAGAGTCACCCCTGGGCTCAAGCACTCTACCCTCCACAGTAGCCCGAAGGCAATCGGACGAGCCGCCCTCAATCTGCGGTTTACATGAGCTTACAGCTCCCAGATGGCACAGCCTGACGATTACCCGCCAGCTGGTGGTCTCTTACACCACCTTCTCACCCTTACCCGACACTAAACCACGACGTATGCTGAAAGCCCCATCGCTACGGAATAAGTTTCGGGCGGTTGTTTTCTTCTACCGACACCTACTGTCACCAATAGCTTCTATTTTCGGAAGTGGGATGCCCTTTGCTGCCCGGACTTTCCTCTTTCATCCCCATCAGGGAATGCCAGCGACAAGCCGGAGCACTGCTTTCGAACTGCAAAGGTAACAAAAAAGTTCGACTTAACCGCTAATTTTGCTAAGTTTTTAAACTCTTTTCGCTTTTCTTTGCCATCTCAATGCCGCTTTCAGGATATTCGAGAAGGTTTTCTGACTACTTTTCTACTAACCTTCTTTATATTCGTTTACAATTTGCAGACATTTAGTTTTATATACAGAAGTAGAAAATTTCAGAAAAGTAGCAAACAATTGTAAAAATGGGACTATTCTTGTTTAAGAGCCGTTAAAGTGTTAATTTCAAATGTTAAAACGGGATAAAAATTAGCACAAAGTTATCCGTATATCAAAAAATGATTCTATATTTGCATCCGAAAAGCTGAGGCTAGGGCTGACAGAAGTGACAGACTCAGGAAGTTTGGCACAGTATTGGCAAGGCTGAAAGCTATAACATAATAAAGATGAAAGTAACAATCAAACGAAAGTAATAATAAAAAAGATATTGAAACATGAAAAAGGTAACTAATTATGTAATGGCAGTGCTATGCGTAGGATCGCTGGCATTCTCAACAGGTGCATTTATGAAGGTGAACGCTTCTCCAGCAGTAACAGCTGAGGCACCAGGTCAACCGGTAGATTTGACTTACGCAGCAGAGAAGGCTCTGCCAGCCGTGGTACATATCAAATACGTTCAGAACTCAAAGGTGAAGACTGTGGATGTGCAGAGCGACCCGTTCGGAGGTTTCTTCGACCCATTCGGATTCTTCGGAAACCCAGGACAGGGAAATGGCGGAACACGCAAGCAGCAGGTACAGACTCCTAAGAGAGAGGCCACTGGTTCGGGCGTCATCATCAGCGCAGACGGCTACATCGTAACCAACAACCACGTGGTGGAAGGTGCCGACGAGCTGACCGTTACCCTGAACGACAACCGCGAATATTCAGCACGCATCATCGGTACCGACAAGACCACCGACCTTGCCCTGATCAAGATTGACGGCAAGAACCTGCCTACCCTTCCTATCGCCAACAGCGACAACGTTAAGGTAGGTGAATGGGTTATTGCAGTGGGCAATCCATTCGGTCTCAACAATACAGTAACAGCAGGTATCATCTCTGCCAAGGCACGTACAC
>CAKQCH010000148.1:0-3566 GCA_934216735.1 uncultured Prevotella sp. | reverse complement strand
GCCTACCCATGGCAAAATCTACATCGACGGCGTGGATATCACCGCCTGGGATGTAGATATCAACAAGATGCGCCAGCGTGTGGGCATGGTGTTCCAGCAGTTTAACCTCTTTCCCAACATGACCATCCGCCGCAACATCATGCTGGCTCCGGTGGAACTGGGAAAGATGACTCGCGAGGAGGCGGATGAGAAGGCAACAGAACTCCTTACCCGCATCGGCTTGCTGGATAAGGCAGATAGCTATCCCGACAGTCTTTCGGGCGGACAGAAGCAGCGTGTAGCCATCGCCCGTGCTCTGGCGATGAATCCCGAGGTGTTGCTCTTCGATGAGCCTACATCGGCACTCGACCCCGAGATGGTGGGCGAGGTGTTACAGCTGATGAAGGATGTGGCTGCCGAAGGCATGACCATGGTGGTGGTGACGCACGAGATGGGTTTCGCCCGTGAAGTGGCGAATCGTGTTCTCTTCTTCAGCGATGGCTATATCACGGAAGATGGCACCCCTGAAGAAGTCTTCAATCATCCGAAGTCTCCAAGACTCCAGGAGTTCCTGGGAAAAGTTTTGTAAGAAACTTCATTTTCTTCATTGTGATTTTCTTCATCGGATTACGCGGAGTTATCGGAAACATTCTTGCTTTTCGGATTACGCACGGAATTTAAACGGATTTGGCCTTACGGCCATTGGGCTAGCGCCGTAACGACTGGCTTGTGTGATATTATGGCTCGTCTTTGTTTCCTGCTTTAGGGGGTATCGCCACGACCGTCAGGTCGAGTTTCTGTTTAAATTCCGTGCGTAATCCGAAAAGCAAGAATGTTCCGTTTCTTCCGTGTAATCCGATGAATATCAATGAACATTAATTATAAATAAAAATCCGATGCATATCTTTTTGATAGATATCCATCGGATTTTTCAACTGTAATTGTAATCGTAATCAATTACTTCTTATTCTCGATAATCTCCTCAGCACGCTTCAGCGCCTTGCTGATATGATCCGTGATGTTCTCCTTGCCGAGCATATTGTAGAAACCGGCCTTCTCCAACTGTGCGTTTACCTTCTCGCAAACACCAGAGAGAACCACCTGGATGTCCTCCTTCTGACTCATCTCGCAGAGATTCGTGAGGTTGTGAATACCCGTAGAATCAACAAACGGAACCTTGCGCATGCGGATTACTCGAACCAGCGGACGGTCGCCGAACGCAGCCATCACCTCCTCAAACTTATTACCCGCTCCGAAGAAGAACGGACCGTTGATTTCGTAAACCTCCACACCCTTCGGAATCGTATAGTGCTCCAGGTTGGTAGAAAGGAAATCATACTCCTTGTTCAAGTCAATCTCATCCTCCGTAACTGCCGTAACATCAGTGGTTTCGCTCATTCGCTTCATGAAGAGCAGGCAGGCGATAATCAAGCCCACCTCGATGGCTACAGTCAGGTCGAAGATGATGGTGAGGAAGAAGGTAATCAGCAGCACGGTAACGTCGCTCTTAGGATTCTTCATCAGTGCCAGGAAACTTCTCCAGCCGCTCATGCCGTAAGAAACCACTACCAAAACACCCGCCAGACAAGCCATCGGGATATACTTGGCAAGAGGCATGAGGAACAGGAAGATGAGCAGCAATACCACAGCGTGGATGATGCCCGCTACAGGAGTCTTACCGCCGTTGTTGATATTGGTCATGGTACGGGCGATGGCACCAGTGGCAGGAATACCGCCGAAGAGGGGAGAGGCGATGTTGGCCAGACCCTGGGCTATCAGCTCGGTGTTGGAATCGTGATGGTCGCTGATTACACCGTCGGCTACGGTAGCAGAGAGCAGGCTCTCGATGGCACCGAGGATGGCGATGGTGATGGCAGGAGACACGAGGCTCTTGATGGTCTCCCAGTTCATTTCCGGAACCTGAGCCGCAGGCAACTCGTTGCTGATGGAGAAGCGGTCGCCGATGGTCTCGATGCTCTCAACTCCGGCAAACTGCTTGAGCAGCAGTGCCACAACGGTCATCAGGATGATGGCGATGAGCGAACCCGGAATCTTCTTGCTGAACTTAGGAGTGATGGCGATGACCACCACGCTCACCACGCCGATGAGGGCGCACCAAGGGTCGATGGTGTCGAAACTCTGGAAATAGACACCCCATTTCTCCAGGAAGTCAGAAGGGTTAGAAGCCAATGTCAAACCAAAGAGGTCCTTAATCTGCGTGGTGAAGATGGTAACGGCGATACCGCTGGTAAAGCCCACCACGATAGGGTAAGGGATGTACTTGATGATGGTACCTAAGCGGAGCAGTCCGAAGAGCACCAGGAAGAGACCTGCCATCAGGGTAGCGATGGTCAATCCCTCGAATCCATATTTCTGGATGATGCCATAGATGATGACGATGAATGCTCCTGTAGGTCCGCCGATCTGCACCTTGCTTCCACCGAAGATGGAGATGATGAGACCTGCTACGATGGCGGTGATGATACCCTTCTCGGGTGTCACGCCAGAAGCGATACCGAATGCGATGGCCAGAGGCAGGGCTACGATACCAACGATGATACCTGCCATGAGGTCAGACATGAATGTCTTCTTGTTGTAGTTCTTCAAGCAAGAAAACAAACTCGACTTAATTGCTATTGCCTTCATTTAAAAAGTTTTGTTATATAAATTAATGTGATTTTGCTTCGTTATCCGAAAATCGGTGCAATTTTGCTTCGTTATCCGAAAATCGGTGCAAAGGTACAACTATTATTTCATATAACAAAATCTTTTTTAAACTTTCTTAATGTTTTTGAGGGTAAATTAAGTACGGGAGTGCCTGATAACTTGATTCCGAGGGCTTTTACTGCAGCTGCGTCATGTGGTAGCCCAGTGCCTTCAGCTGGATGGCAGCACCCATCAGATACATCTGGTGGAGGGCGGCGATGAAGCCTCGGAAGGCAGCCTCTGTGCCTGGCTCAAAGCCCTGGTGGATGAGCAGGGTATAGGTGCGTGCCGCACATTCTGCCACGAGTGCCGATGTAGCCTTGTGCTCGTTCTCATCGAGCAGAAGAACGTTGTCGAGGATATGGTCGTCCATGTGGTCGAAGTCGATGCGGTCGCGCAGGTAGGTGTAGAGATTCTCTACCTTACTATATAGCTCCCAGTCCTCGTCCCAATACTTTGCCACGGCCATGCCCACGAACATGATCCAGCCCAGCGCCACGGTAGGGTATTTGGTGAATTCCCTCATGGCATCAGGCAGATAGGCCTCGCCAATCTTCGCCCACTGCTCCTCGATGTCCGGAGCATCGGGCAACTGCTCGTCTACCCGGTTCTTACCCGCAAGATACATGTGAAGATCCTGCTTGAAAATCTCTTCAATCTTTTTGCTTTTATTTTCCATTATCTTATTTTGTTTATTCTGTTCTGAACTTTCGCATGTGGTTCGAGAACGGGCTGAAGGCCCAAAAGCTCCTAGCCCAGGGCATCGCCCTGGGTATAATGGCAATCAGCAAGGCGCCCTGAAAGTGACTTATACTGATATAGATAGACACATTTATGGTTAATTAATAAAATGTGTTTAGTAATGAGTAAAAAGTACAAAA
>CAKQCH010000147.1:0-3713 GCA_934216735.1 uncultured Prevotella sp. | reverse complement strand
CAAAAACTGTTTTTGCTGAGTCCTGACTGATAATAGTCGCGAAGTAAAGACAATTTGTCTTCCTTACTGTAACTTTTACGTTTGTCATTCATTACTAAACACATTTAATTAATTAACCATAAATGTGTCTATCTATATCAGTATAAGTCAATTCTTTGCGATATTTAAAATGCATTTTTGAGATACTTAAAATGACTTTTTCTGATGTTTAAACTGGCTTTTCGCATGCTTTGTATTATCTTTAATGATACTTCTATGATTTTTAATGATACTTCTATGATACTTCTTTCTACTTTTTGCAAGAAGTCTCATTAGTTATAAATGTCTTTATATCAATAATATAACGTGATATTTTCGGCTAAAAATGAGACTATGAGACTTTTTTCTAAAAAAAATATATACGTGTGCGTAAAGAAGGATTATTTGCACCCATAAAGAACAATATGGATGCTCTATTGATTGAGAACCCTTGATTACAGAAAGAGGGTGTGTCAAAAGTCCAAGACACACCCTCTTTTCATATTTACTCAGCTCCTTGATGATTTTCTCAAGTTACTTAATATTCAATAGAAACATCCAGTTTCTTCAAATCCTTATCAGCCGAACTGCTGCCGTAATAAACCTCATACTTTCCTGCCTTGGCACGGACGGTATTGGTTGCAGCATCGAAGAGTTCGAAGTTTCTGCTATCCAGCGTGATGACAGCCTCAGCAGTCTTTCCTGCCTTCACCTCCACTCTCTCGAAAGCCTTCAAGCTCTTCAATGGTCCTTCGGTATCGGCAGGATCCTTCACATACACCTGCACCACCTCGGTTCCATCCTTCTTTCCTACATTGCTTACCGGTACCTTCAGCGTAATCTTCTCACCCTTCTTCAAGATAGAGTTGGAAAGTGTAGCATCGCCTATACGGAAAGAAGTGTAGCTTAAGCCATAACCGAATGGGAAGAGCGCATCGTTCATATAACGATAGGTTCTGCCCTTCATGCTGTAGTCCTTGAAATCTGGCAACTGCTCTGAATTCCTATAGAACGTAATAGGCAACTTGCCGGCAGGATTGTACTCTCCGAAGAGTACACGAGCCACAGCCTCACCACCTTCCTGACCAGGATACCAAGCCTGGAGAATGGCATCGCAGCTCTCTGTCTCTGGAGTCAAGGCGATAGCCGAACCCGAACAGTTGACAAAGACCACCTTTTTGCCAGCCTCCTTCAAAGCCTTCAGGAAATTGCGCTGAACCTTCGGCAATTCGATGTTGGTGCGGTCGCCGCCCTTGAAGCCAGAAATCTCGATAGGCATTTCCTCACCTTCCAACTGTGGAGAGATGCCACCCACGAAGACTACAGTCTCGCAATCCTTCAACTGCTTGAGCGAAGCCTGATAGTCGATAGGATTCTCATGACCGATATTGATTTTCATATCGGCATTATAGTTAGGCATTTCCGCATAGCGGATTTCTATCTGATACTCCTTACCTTTCTCGCCATCAAACTCAATACGAGATTGCGCAGTACGCCAATCGCTCTTCTCAGCCTTTTTCTCACCATTCAGATAAACCTCATAATGACCGCAGGCAGCTACATCGAGCAATACCTTGGCGTTCTGCTTAGGACGGAATACGGTTTCATACTTGGCAGAAAAGCCCGTCAACTTCACATTTGGAGCGAAGGAGTGCTGACCATAGGTAGTTACCTGCACAGGATTCTTCTCCTGGGTGATGGTAACAGGCTTTCCGTTCATTTCACGGTTGTTCCAGAAAGTGCCCTTAAAGCCCATCTTGCCATCCATGCTACACTGGTCGAAGTAAGAATCCAAAGTCTGGTCGTTCACCAGGTCGCACCCCTTAAAGGTGACGACCTGGTTTTTCTTCAAACGACTCTTGATACCATCCAGGATGGTAATTGTCTGTCGTGGGGTACCATTATAGTTTCCCCACATCATCGGTTCGTTATCCACATTCGGTCCGACGAAAGCAATCTTCTTTACCTTTTTATCGAGAGGCAAAACCTCATTATTGTTTTGGAGCAGCGTCATGGTCTGCAGAGCCATATCGAGCGAGAGCTGGCGATGTGCCTTGCTGCAAAGCACCGATACCGGAATCTTCGACCATGATACTATCTTGTTGTCATCCATCTCACCCAAGTCGAAGCGACCTTCGAGCAGACGAATCACATGCTTATCAACTTCTTCTTCTGTAAGGGCACCATACTTCACCGCCTCAGGCACCGATTTATATACATAATTAAATCCACATTCCACATCGGTTCCTGCCAACACACCCTTAGCTGCCGCATTTCTGGCATTACTCGAAACCTTATGGCTAGACCAGAAATCGGTGACGGCACCACAGTCGGAAACCACCAGATACTTGAATCCCCATTCATCTCTCAAAATCTGCTGCAGCAATCGGGTGTTGCCGCAGCATGGTTCATCATCCCAACGCTGATAGGCACACATCACCTCACGCACCTTGGCATCCTGCACCAGTGATTTGAAGGCAGGCATATAAGTTTCCCAAAGGTCGCGCGGTGTAACATCGGTAATATTGTCTGTATGGCGAGCCCATTCTGGTCCGCTATGAACCGCATAGTGCTTGGCACAAGCCCAGAGTTTACGGTATTTTGTATCCTCAGGTCCCTGCAGTCCGCGCACCACGGCGCATCCCATCCTACTGGTAAGATAAGGATCCTCACCATAGGTTTCCTGTCCACGACCCCATCGAGGATCACGGAAGATATTCACATTTGGAGTCCAGACCGAGAGGGCATGGAAACGGGTTACATCTCCTCCCTTCTGCTGCAGTTCATTCCATTTGGCACGCATCTCATCAGATGTCGCATCAAAGACGCTATACACCATTCTGTCGTTAAACGATGCAGCCATTCCGATTGGTTCCGGAAACACGGTAACATCTCCCATGTTCGCCACACCATGCAGTGCCTCGCTCCACCACTGGAATCTCTTGATTCCCAATCGTGGGATAGCCGGCGAATCATCCAGCATCAGAGAGGCTTTCTCTTCCAGCGTGAGACGTCCACACAAATCTACCGCTCTCTCATGAGCCGAGAGAGCAGGATTCTGATAAGGCAACTGCTGCGCTGAGGCATTGCCGGAAGACATAGTTACCACAAACATCAAAGCAGCGTATATAACATTCTTGTTCATTGTAATTACTATTAAGCTATTTGTATATTAAATTGTTATTTGCGCTGCAAAGGTAAACAAAAAAGCAGAATACTATTTTTTCACAAGTATCAAATACTTTCAATGATGTAACTTACATCTGTACCTTTACAGCCTTTCCGTCATATACCACACTCTTGCTTGCCTGCATAGGCTGATCGCCCGCTCCACTATTGGCATCCACCAGTACGATGTGGAATCTGCGATGCTGGAGCATTCCCTTATAGCTGCCCTTGCGTGGCGCGATGTTCAGGGTTCTGTCTGCTTCATTCCAAACAAACTTGATTTCAGAGAATTTACCCTTCTCATAGTTGTAGTTGTCACCCTCGTCCTCATAGAGCGTAAACGAACCGTCTGCACCAGGATAGACACGGATTTCCAGCTCATTCCAAGGCTTCTCTGAACTATACTGCACTTCAGGACCGAATGGCAGGATGGTACCTGCCTTGATGAATACAGGCATGATGTCGATAGGACAAAGGCGCTGAATATCCTGACCGCCCTCATACTGGGTGTTGCTCCAGAAATCATA
>CAKQCH010000146.1:0-3764 GCA_934216735.1 uncultured Prevotella sp. | reverse complement strand
ATGTAGCTGAACACGGTGTGATCTACATCGTAATCCACTGCCTTCAGGATAGGCTGGGTCAACTGCTCGCCCAACTGCTTACGCTCCTGGTAGATATCCTTGTCGGAACCACGGCTGAAGTAGATGCGCTCGAATGAGCAGGCTGAATCGCCCTTCTGCTCCATGATGCGCTCGATGCTGCACTCGCCGTTCTTCTTCACGAGAAGTGCCGTGCCCGGCATCAGCTCCTGCACATCCTCTGCCTCCAGGTCGAAGGTGGTCTGAAGCACAGGGCGCTCGCTGGCTACTACTACGATTTCATCGTTTTTGTAGTAGAAAGCAGGACGGATGCCCCAAGGGTCGCGCATGGAGAACATCTCACCCGAACCGGTGATACCGCAAACCACATAACCGCCGTCGAAGTCCTTCATCGTGGTCTTGAGCACATTGCTCATCTTCACGTGGTCCTCGATGTAGTTGGTGATGTCGGTGTTCTCCATCTCCATCGCCTTTGCAGCCACGAAGTTGCGCTCCACCTCTCTGTCCAGGCGATGGCCCATCAGTTCAAGCATGATGTAGGTGTCACTGTAGATGCGTGGGCTCTGACCCTGCTTGGTCAGCTCCTCGAAGATTTCATCTACGTTGGTCATGTTGAAGTTGCCGCAAAGACAGAGGTTCTTCGCCTTCCAGTTGTTGCGGCGCAGGAATGGGTGCACATACTGGATGCCACTCTTTCCGGTGGTGCTGTAGCGCAGGTGTCCCATGTAGAGTTCGCCTGCGAAAGGCAGTTCCTCTTGGGCAAACTTAGCGTCGGCAAGCTGCTCGGGAGTCAAGTCCTTGAAGTTGGCATTCGCCTTACCGAAAATCTCGGTCACGGCGTTCTTGCCCTCTGCACGCTCACGAAACATATACTCATGTCCAGGCTTTCCGCCCAGTTTAACACAAGCCATACCAGCACCCTCCTGTCCACGGTTGTGCTGCTTCTCCATCATCAGATAGAGCTTGTTAAGTGCGTACATCCAGGTGCCGTACTTCTGCTGGTAATACTCCAGTGGCTTGAGCAATCTGATCATTGCTACGCCACATTCATGTTTCAATGGTTCCATCTCACTATTATCCTTTATCTTAATTAGTTAAATTTGAATATACCTATTGCGAGGGATATCCCTCCAAAAAAAGGGAAACGTCAAGAAACGACGATTCCCTTTATCTTTTATTCGACAGTAACTGACTTGGCCAAGTTTCTAGGTTGGTCAACATCCTTGCCCTTGCATACAGCTACATGGTAAGCCAGGAGCTGCAAAGGAATGGTAGCCAATAATGGCTCCAGGCACTCCAAGGTCTCAGGGAGTTCAATCACTTCGTCGGCAATCTTAGAGATGGTTTCGTCGCCCTTGCTCACAATGGCAATGACACGGCCCTGACGGGCTTTAATCTCCTGGATATTAGACAAGACCTTCTCGTACATGAAGTTGTGGGTAGCAATAACTACCACAGGCATATCGCTGTCAATCAATGCAATAGGACCATGCTTCATCTCCGCTGCAGGATAACCTTCAGCGTGGATGTAGCTAATCTCCTTCAACTTCAATGCACCTTCCAGGGCTACAGGATACTGGAATCCGCGGCCCAGATAGATGAAATTACGAGCGTATGTAAACGTACGGCTCAAGTCAGCTATCTTATTGTTCAGCTTCAACACTTCCTTCATCTTTGAAGGGATGTTCCAGAGCTGCTCTGTAATCTTCTGGTATTCGCTTTCGCTGATGGTACCTCTCTCCTTACCGATGGCGAGTGCCAGGAGGATGAGAACGGTAACCTGACCGGTGAATGCCTTGGTAGAGGCAACACCGATTTCCGGACCTACGTGAATGTAGGTACCGGTATCTGTTTCACGGGCGATAGATGAGCCGATGGAATTACAGATACCATAGATGAACGCACCATTTTCCTTGGCAAGCTTGATGGCTGCCAGGGTATCAGCGGTTTCACCACTCTGGGAGATGGCAATAACCACGTCGTCCTTGGTTACCACAGGATTGCGGTAACGGAACTCAGATGCATATTCCACTTCCACCGGAATGCGGCAGTAGTTCTCAATCATCTGCTTGCCGATGAGTCCGGCGTGCCATGATGTACCGCAAGCCACGATGATGATTCGCTTGGCATTGAGGAGTTGCTGGCGATGGTCGGTGATAGAACTGAGCACTACGCCCATCTCCGTCTCCGTCTTGCTGGTAGAATCGTCGCCGTCGGTCATCACGCGGGTCTCCACCGTGCGGCTCACCACACGGCCACGCATACAGTTGCGCAGGCACTCAGGCTGCTCGAAGATTTCCTTCAGCATGAAGTGAGGGAAACCGCCCTTCTCTATCTGACCGAGGTCGATATCCACGGTCTGTACCTCAGGGTTAAGCTTCACGTTCTGGATGTTCACCACCTGCAATTCCTCACCGAGGCGCATCACAGCGATGTTGCCATCCTCCAGGTAAACCACCTTGTCGGTATATTCGATGATAGGGCTGGCATCCGAACCGAGATAGAACTCTCCGTCCTCGCCAATACCTACTACCAATGGGCTCTGCTTGCGTGCAGCAATAATCTGATTAGGGTTACGCTTGTCAAGAATAGCGATGGCGTATGCACCAATCACCTGGCGAAGTGCCACCTGAACGGCTGTCAACAAATCAAGCTCCTTCTTTACCTGGATGTATTCGATGAGCTGAACGAGCACCTCAGTATCGGTTTCGCTCTTGAACTCCACACCCTTGGAAATCAGATTCTTCTTGATATCGGCATAGTTCTCGATGATACCATTGTGAATCATGGCGAGGTTCTTGCTTGAAGAATAATGAGGATGAGCATTCACTGCAGAAGGCTCTCCGTGAGTAGCCCAACGAGTATGAGCAATACCCACATGTCCTGAAATATCCTTGTCCGAGCAGAACGCTTCCAGATCTGCCACCTTGCCCTTTGCCTTATACACGTTCAAAGAGCCATCATCACTTATAAGGGCTACACCTGCGCTGTCGTATCCGCGATACTCCAGGCGCTTCAAGCCTTTAATAAGGGCAGGATAAGCCTCGCCCTTACCTAAATATCCTACAATGCCACACATTTTCTTATAATCTTTTATGTTGTAATTCCGTTCGTTAATCCTGACCTTGTTCCCTATTCAAACGTTTTTCTTATCGCAAGATGTTGACAATCAACGATGCGATAGAAATCAATGTACCCACAGCCGAGAACCACAATGTGGTAGAAGAGCCGATGGCAGAGTTCTGTGCCTTCACCTTGTTAGGCTCTACATAGATGATGTCGTTCTGCTGCAGATAGTAGAATGGAGAGTTAATGATGTTTGCATCATTCAGGTTCATGCGATAAGTATGCTTCTCTCCTGCTGCATCCTGACGGATAAGCAGCACGTTATCACGCTTACCATAGATAGTCAAGTCGCCACACTGTGCCAAAGCCTCGAGCACGCTCATCTTCTCCTGTGGAGCATAGATGATACCTGGCTTTTCAACTTCGCCGAGCACAGAAACATGGTAGCTACCCATTCTCACGGTAACGATTGGATTTTCCTGTTCTGACAAGTAAGGCTTCACCTTACTCTTGATGAGGTCCTCAGCCTGCTTCTTGGTCAAGCCGCCTACATGCAGGGTGCCCACAACCGGAAACTCGATATTGCCGGCATTGTCAACCAGATAACCCTGCAAGGAACCGCTGCCATAACTCAACTGGCCACCAGTGCCGAGGGTCTGTGAAACCGAGAGGTTGAAAGG
>CAKQCH010000145.1:0-3769 GCA_934216735.1 uncultured Prevotella sp. | reverse complement strand
TCGAGATACAGACCGAAATCTACTTTCTTTACGATGCGAAGGCGATTGTAATCGCCGAGTTTTATCTTTTTTGCCATATCATATTATTTTCGAGAATATAAAATGCTTTTGCCCTTACAGGGCGACAGGTTTTTGCGTCCGTAATTACCCAGGGTGTTGCCCTGGGCTAGGAGCTTCTGCCCTTTCAGGGCGTTTAGATGCAATCTATGGATGATTCTGGTTCTTCTGCAGCAGACTCTTCCTTGTTATCAGCAGTTTCTTCCTTGTTATCAGCAGCTCCTGCCTCCACTGTTTTCTCTATCATTCCATCCTTGAGATGGATGGTGCGGTCGGTGATGGAAGCAAGACCCTCATCGTGGGTAACGATGACGAAAGTCTGACCGAATTTGTCTCTCAGGTCGAAGAAGAGTTGGTGAAGCTCTGCCTTGTTCTTGGTGTCGAGACTTCCTGATGGCTCATCGGCAAGGATGACGGCAGGGTTATTGACCAAGGCTCTAGCCACGGCTACACGCTGCTTCTCGCCACCGGATAACTCGGCAGGCTTGTGGTTCGCTCTGTCGCTCAATCCCATGAACGCCAGTAATTCCTCGGCACGCTCCTTGGCTTCCTTTCTGCCCTTTCCGGCGATGAAGGCAGGAATCATGATGTTCTCCAGGGCGGTGAACTCTGGGAGAAGCTGGTGGAACTGGAAGACGAAACCGAGATGTTGGTTGCGGAAATCGCTCAGTTTCTTGGTGCTGAGGCTGCGCACATCCACGCCATCTACCTCAATGCTGCCACTATCTGGCTTGTCGAGGGTACCGATAATCTGGAGAAGAGTGGTCTTGCCGGCACCACTGGGTCCGACGATGCTTACCACCTCGCCTTTGTCAATATGCAGGTCGATGCCCTTAAGCACCTGCAGGGAGCCGAAGCTCTTGGTTATACCTTTTATATCAATCATTTTCTTATTCAAAGTTATTTTGCAGGCAAAATTAAGCAAAATATTTGAAAATGCCTAATTTTAAGAGATAAAAAGAAATAAGGAGGGATATAAAAAAACAAAACGAGCCTTATTCTTGCAAATAAAGCTCGTTTCTGTACTCAATTCTGTATTATTTTCTATAAAATGTATGTGCTATTTCAACCCGTCGGCATCGCCTGTGGTCTTCAATCCGTTGCTCTTCTCTCTAGGGGTGATATTCACTTTCTTCGCCACGGTGTTCTCGATGAGGCTGGCATCGAATGCCATCTTCTTGTCGGTGCAGGTGATGTCTTCGAAGGTGAAATCCACCAGACGATACTTGTCGCTCTTGGCTACATCGAAGAAGTTGTCGCAATCCATCTGGATGTTCTTCATCGTGATGTTGTTGCACTGGCTCAACGGCATGTCCTTGCGGTCGCCCGGCTTGAAGAACTGGGTCCATGGGCGGATGACGAGGAAACTGCCTGTGATGCCCTGGATGTTATCCACCGTTACGTACTCGTAATGCTGAGGCGTATCAGGGCGCATCTTCAGCCAGAGCACGCGCTGTGCCTTATCTACCTTGATGTTGCGGAGCACGATGTTGCGGTCTTTCACACTTTCGCTGCCAAGAGTCAGACAGCCATGCACGGTTCCATAATGGCAGTTCTGGATGAGCACGTTATATACAGGACCATTCTCTGGTGCCTGGTCAGCCCAGGTTCCCTTACCGCCCTTGATGGCGATGGCATCATCGTTTACGCTCATGAAGCATCCATCCACCAGCACATCGTGACAAACATCAATGTCGATGGCGTCGCTGCTTGGTGCCCGCATGCCGCTGGTTGGGGCGAAGATGGTGCAACCCAGGAAGCGGACGTGGTCGCAGCGATAGATGTGGTTGGTCCAGAACGGACTGTTCTGAATATGCACATCCTGCAGGGTTACGTTGCTGGAGTTGCTGATATAAACGAGGCGAGGACGCTGTGCATCCTTGTTGGTACACTGGCGGTTCCAGGTGCGGCGAATCCAGAACTCCTCCCAGTAGTGATAGCCGTTTCCGTCGATGGTACCAGGACCGGCGATGGTGAAACCGTTGCATTTGTCAGCATTGATGAATGCCGAGAAGTATTTGCAGGTTTCGCCCTCGATGCGGGTTTCTACCACGGGGAAGTTGGCGATGCGGTCGCTGCCTTTCAGTTTTCCGCCTTCTGAAACATAGAGATGAGTCTTTGGCTTGAAGAAGAGGGCACCGCTCTGATAGGTTCCGGCAGGTACCACGATAACGCCACCGCCATCCTGGGCAGCACGGTCGATGACAGCCTGGATAGCCTTGGTCTGAATCAGGGTGCTATCCGCCTTTACACCATAGTCGGTGAGGACGTATTTCTTGCCCAGGGTATCTACGTTTACCTTCTGGGCGTTGCTGAACCAGGCATCCATCTTTGTGCCATCAGGCCAAAGCTCGGTTTGTGCCTTCTTTGCTTTTTTTTGTTTCTTTGCGGCGTTGGCGCTTAGTGGCGAAAACGCCACCAGGCAAGCCATCAGCCAGATATATTTCTTCATGATTTGTTTCTTTCTTACCTTTTTACTTTTTTACCTTTACAAGCTTGTAATACTCTGCTGCGCCGAGCAAGAGGCAACCTGTGCCGTAGTCCTCGAAGTCAGGAACAGAGGTGAAGGTGACAGGCTGACCGGCTGCAGGATCCTTTCCTGTGCCCTGATTGTAGCCGATGAAACCATCTTCATGAACCGATGCGGCAAGCGCCTTCCATGCCTTGTCCATCGCCTTCTGATAGGTGGCTCTAGGAAGAATGCCCTGCTGAACACCCCATGCCATACCATAGAGGAAGAGGCCTGTACCCGTCATTTCAGGACCGCCATAGTTGGCTGGACAAACGAGGCTTACGTTCCAATAACCATCCTCGCGCTGACATTTCAGGATAGCCTTGCTCATAGAGATGAAGTCTTTCTTCAGATACTGATAATACTTATCTGTCTTTGGCAAAGTCTCCATCACGCGGACCAGGGCTGCATATACCCAACCGTTGCCACGGCTCCAGTAGCAGTTGCTGCCATCCTTCTCCTTGTAAGGTGGCACGTAGTCCTTGTCTCTCCACCAGAGACCTTCTTTCTTGTTAAAGAGACCGTTAGCCAAGGTGTCACGGCTCCATTTGTAGGAATTCATCGCATAATCCAGATACTTGCGTTCGCCGGTAATCTTGGCATACTTGGCGTAGGCAGGCATCGCCATCTGGATAGCGTCAA
The DNA here is from genome assembly GCA_934216735.1 of uncultured Prevotella sp. Taxonomy (GTDB): domain Bacteria; phylum Bacteroidota; class Bacteroidia; order Bacteroidales; family Bacteroidaceae; genus Prevotella. Next base: position 558 of record CAKQCH010000145.1, on the reverse strand, counting down.
TCCAGGTCCAGTAGTTCACGCGCTTGGTGCTCATCTGATGGTCCAGGTTCTCCTTCACCTTGCTTAAATCCTTCTTGCCGCCTGTCTGAACGTAGCGGTCTATGTAGGTCTGCTGGCAGCACTGGTTGTCGGCATCGGTATCGTTCACGCTGCCACGGGCTGTCCACTTGTGGTAATCTGCCCATTTGTCGGTGTAGTCGAGATAGCGCTGCTGAGGGTCAATCTCGTAAAGCGCCATCAATCCCTCGTAGTACACGGCACGGGTCCAGAGGTTGCTGGTGCGGATTTTCTTCACGAATGTGTCGAGGGTAGGGTCGCTGTACTTCGTCATGAAGTAGTTGTTGGTGCGATGGGCTACCTCCAGAATTTCATTTTGCAATGCGTTCTGGGCTGATACAGAGGTCAGGCCCAGGAGCATGAAGAGCGATGAAAAGATCAGTTTCTTCATTTGTCTTGTTATTAATGTTTGTTTATTATTTATTTGATTTCCACGAGTTTCACGGTGCTGTTGAGTCCGCTTGGCACAGGAGTCCAGTTCTCGTAGGTGGTCTTCTTGTA
>CAKQCH010000144.1:0-3906 GCA_934216735.1 uncultured Prevotella sp. | reverse complement strand
TCAGTTTCAAGGGTCTGCCTTGTCCAAACATCTTCGCCGGCGGCGTCAACTTCCATGGTCCTCACGAGTTCGTGAGCGTACAGGTGATGCAGAAGGTAGTGGATACCATCGTGAAGATTGCGGAAATCACAGAAGAGTATAACGACTAATATATATGGGGAATTTAGGAGAAATCTAAATTCCCCATTTTCATAAACTGACTATTTTTTAGAGAGATTATCATTTTCATAAAAAGAAAAATATGGCAGAAATTCCCTATTTAGTAAAAGACCTCGCCCTCATCCTGATGGTGGCTGGCGTTGTTACCCTCATCTTCAAGCGGCTCAAGCAGCCCCTGGTGCTGGGTTACATCGTGGCGGGCTTCCTCGTGTCGCCCCACATGCCCTACACCATGTCGGTAATGGACGAGACGGATATCAAGACCTGGGCAGACATCGGTGTCATCTTTACGCTTTTCTCACTGGGTCTAGACTTTTCGTTCAAGAAAATCGTGAAGATGGGAGCATCGCCTATCATTGCTACCGTGGTCATCGTCTTCTCCATGATGATGCTGGGCATCAGCGTGGGCCACAGTTTCGACTGGGGAAAGATGGACTGTATCTTCCTGGGCGGTATGCTTGCCATGAGTTCCACCACTATTATATATAAGGCATTCGACGATATGCGACTGCGCACCCAGAAATTTGCCTCGATGGTGATGAGCGTACTGATTCTGGAAGACATCCTTGCCATCGTCATGATGGTGATGCTGTCAGCGATAGCGAGCGGCAGCAATCCCGATGGCGGTCAGATGTTTGCCTCCATCGTCAAGATAGGCTTCTTCCTTGGCGTCTGGTTCATCGTAGGCATCTTCGCCATCCCCTGGTTCCTCCGCTCGGTAAGAAAGCTCATCAATAGCGAAACCCTGCTTATCGTATCGCTGGGGTTATGCTGCGGCATGGCTGTACTGAGCACCAAGGTAGGTTTCAGCAGTGCCTTCGGAGCCTTCGTCATGGGTAGCATCCTGGCAGAAACCATTGAAGCAGAGAAGATTATCAAGCTGGTAGAACCGGTCAAGAACCTTTTCGGAGCCATCTTCTTCGTATCAGTAGGTATGCTGGTAGACCCTAAGATTCTGATAGAATACGCCCTGCCTATCCTTGCCCTGGTGGGTACGATACTGATAGGTCAGGCCACGCTGGGCACCTTTGGCTTCATGCTGGGAGGCGAATCCTTGAAATCAGCCATGCGCTGCGGTTTCTCGATGGCTCAGATTGGCGAGTTCTCATTCATCATCGCCTCGCTGGGTTTGTCGCTTGGCGTCATCAGCAACTTCCTCTATCCGGTAGTCGTAGCGGTGAGTGTCATCACCACCTTCCTTACGCCTTACATGATTCGTCTGGCACTGCCAACCTATCAGGTGATGGAGAAGCATCTGCCCGACAAGCTCATCCATGTGTTGAACCATTTTGCGATGAGCCATCCGCAGACCCAGCAGCAGAGCAAGTGGAAATCGCTGATTAAGCAGATGACCATCAACACCGTAGCCTATTCGATACTCTCGGCAGCAACCATCGCCCTGATGTTTACCTTCGTATTGCCTCTAATGCGCAATCTGCTGCCAGGCTGGCATCTTCACTGGTACGCCAACGCCATCACCGGCTTGCTTACGGTGCTGCTGATAGCTCCATTCCTGCGTGCCATCGTGATGAAGAAGAACCACAGCCCCGAGTGGAAACGCTTATGGGTAGAGAGCAGCATCAACCGTGTGCCTCTGCTGTTTACGGTGTTCGTCCGCTTCGTCATTGCCCTGGCTTTCATCTTCTACATCATCAACTTCCTCTCACGCTTCACCAATGCGCTGATGATCTGCATCGGAGGCATCGTAGTGATGCTGATGATCACCTCCCGCCGCATCAAGAAGCGCAGCATTGTGATGGAACGCGTCTTCGTCCACAATCTCCGCTCACGAGATATTGCGGCTCAGGTGAATGGCGAGAAACGTCCACTCTACGAGGGAAGACTGCTGGATAGAGATATTCATATCAGTGAGTTCGAAGTACCGGAAGACAGTACCTGGACGGGCAAGTCGCTGAGAGAACTGCATCTTCGTGAACGTTTTGGTGTAGACATGAGTAGCGTTCACCGTGGTTCCCATCGCCTCAATATCCCAAATGGAGATATGGTTATTTTTCCTGGAGACAAGTTGCAGGTGATTGGCAATGATGATCAGCTTCAGAAGTTCAACACAGCTCTTCAGAGCGATCTGATGCCAGAAGAAGCCGAGATAGAGAAGCGCGAGATGAAGCTGAGCCAGCTCATCATCTCATCTTCCAGCGAATTTCTTGGCAAGACGCTCATCGAGAGTGGCATCCGCGACCATTACAACTGTATGGTCGTAGGATTGGAAGAAGGTCAGGAAAACCTCACCCGCATTTCACCATCCCGAAAATTCGAAAAGGGAGATATCATCTGGCTGGTAGGAGAGCCTGACGATTTGAAAAGAATCAAAAACTAAATAAAAGAACTTTCGTAAGTAAGCTCCACACGCCCTGAAAGGGCAGAAGCTCCTAGCCCAGGGCAACGCCCTGGGTATAGTAGCAGTCAGCAAGACGCCCTGTAAGGGCAAAAGCTTTATTATTGCTAGGTATTTTAAAGCTTTTGCCCTTACAGGGCGCATGTTTTTTATTACATTTTTACACCCAGGGCGCTGCCCTGGGCTAGGAGCTTCTGCCCTTTCAGGGCGTGCCGGGAACAAGCAGATCACTTCACGGTGATATGGAAGCAGCCCTGTTTTACCTCATATTTTACAAGGCACCGGTTGCGGTCTCTCATATCTCTCAGCACTTCGCTGAGCACCCATTTCAAGGTATCATTCTGCACCTGTCGGCGAGGCTGCTGACGAGTCTGAATCTGCTTATATCTGTTGTAGCAAACATCAAACGTAGTACCGTAAAGATGGCATGAATTCTCGGTAGCATTTCCATTGCGGGTACGAAGCTTCGCCACATCATCCTTGGTACGGAGAATACTCGTAACGATAATCTTATGCAAAGGAATGCCCTTGATTTGCAAAGAATCGAAATAAGCACGACCGATATCCTGCAATAAAACCGAAGCCCTTGGTACCAGATAAGGTATACTGTTATTCAGTTTATCTACATAAAAGAAAGGATTGCTTCCCACATACACCAGCTTACCCTTACTATGCTCAGCCTCCTCACGGTTCTGTACCGGACTCACACCATGCTTGTTGGCAGCCAGAATCTGCACATCCTGCTGATCAGGAAAGGTATTGCCGAAATGAGGCACCGAAAAGATACGATGCTTCACCTCCTTACCATCCTTATCGAAGAAAATAGAAGGCGAATTGGAAGAATCTGCAGCTGTTCCTGCCTCAGCCCCCAAAGTCGTTCCGGCAGCTTCCTGAGCCAAATCATCAGATGTCTCGGCTATCTCATTTGCAGCCTTATTCTCCTCTTCCTTGTCTTCTTCTGCCATCGCAAGCTGATCAACGGAATCCGTAGCCAGGCTATCTGCCACACTCAAATCAGCAACAGAAATTCTTGGTTCCGCAACGCCCGGACTAATTAATCTCACCAAAGCAAGGACACACACAACAACGACAAAACCCAGCAGGAAACGGTTCTTGCCAGACATTGCCTGAATAACATTTACTATATGTAGGATAATATGTTTTAATTTCATTATCAAGAATTATAATCAATTTTCTCTAAAAGTAATGGCAAAAGTACATCATTAATTTCATAATACAAAACTTTTTAATGTCTTTTTAATAAGTTCTAGTTGAAAAAATGATATTTCCAATCCCCAAAGCCATTATATTTAACATCCAAACCCTATCAATCCTTCGCCATCACAAGGCATCATTTAAGCCTCCTGCCGGTCATCATTGAAGTCTCTTAC
>CAKQCH010000143.1:0-4087 GCA_934216735.1 uncultured Prevotella sp. | reverse complement strand
GCTGCCCTGCTCAACATGCCTAACACGTTTTTCATCTTCACGGCTGGCGTGATGCTCATCAAGGGCGAGTACAGCGTGAAGCAGTTTAACCCCAAGGTGTTGCTGAGTCCGGCGCTGATAGCGGCAGCCGTGGCGGCTCTGCTGGTGGCTTTTGGGGTTCATACGCCCGATGTCATAGCCCGTCCGGTAACGATGGTGGGCAACGTGACGGTGCCTGCTGCGCTGATGATTATCGGAAGCAGTATGGCGAAGCTGCCCGTGAGGGAAATTATCGGAAGTCCGAAGGTTTACGTGGCGTCGGTGCTCCGCCTCGTGGTGGTTCCGCTGAGCCTTTACTTCTTCTTCAAGGTGTGCGGCGTGAGCGACGTGGTGAATAATATCAACACGGTGGTGATAGCGATGCCTGTGGCAAGCTTCGGCACGATGTTCTGCCTGAAATACGGCAGAAACCCGTCGCTAATTACGGAAATGACTTTTATCACTACCCTGGGAAGCATCATCACCATCCCCCTGATAACGCAGCTTTTCAGCTAGGAAAGGAAGATAGGAATAAACAATCAATATAAAGAAAAGAATAGAATGAAGAGAATGAAGAGAAAAAACATAATGAAAACCAGCCGCCTGTTACTACTAGCCTTGGCACTCGGAGGTGCCAACCAGCAACTGGCGGCAGCACCGATAGAACATATCGGCGACCGATATATGATTCATGTTCCGGAACTGGAACTCACGGGCGAGGAATCGCTGCTCGATGTGCTGATGATGTGCCCCGAGGTGATGACCCTGGATGGCAACAATATCATCGGCGGCGACCCCTTTGCCAATCTATATGGAAAATTCGTAATCCGTATCGACAACCAGGAATACGGACTGGATTACGCTACCCTGCTCCATCATTTCAAGGCGAGAGAAATAGAAACCATCAAGGTTTGCCAGAACGCTGAAGTGATGAAGGGCTGCAGCAGTCTGAAAAAGGTGATTGACATCACGCTGAGAAAAGGCGAGAATGGCGTGAGCGGAAGAGTGGGATTCTTTGGCGATACCTACGGCGGAGGCAAGGGCATCGTGAGCGTGCTGAGCCAGCAGCAGAAGCTGCGCATCCTGAGCCACGTGGAGGGCAGCATGCAGCGGTCTTCTTTTCATCCTCAGGGGGCTTATGCGGGCGACAACGGCAGCACTTCCATCAACCATTATTCGCACGAGGGTGCCAAGCTGAATATCCTCTGGACTCCTACGGAGAAGGATGTGCTGGAGGTGGATGCGATGCAGACCTATACCCGCAATCATTTCTCGGGCAATGCAGCCGATTTCGTGCGTGCCTACCATCTCCAGGCGGATTATACCCGAACCCTGGGCGAAAACGGGTCGAGCATCCTCTTTACTCTGGGTGCCGAGAATATCAGCGACCAGGGGGGAAGCAGTGCATCGGATTTCGAATTATCATCTGATGCTGGAATCGGATTGAATGCTGGCTTGCCGCCTTACCGCAATCATTCCACCTATCCCTTCATGGTGGTGGAATATGCCACGCCTGTATTCTCGCAGAATCTCTGGATTACAGCCGGTTTCGAGGGCGGACTTTCCATAGAAAAGAATTGCGTGAAGGGTTATACCAACCATTCCAACTATCAGGATCTCTACGGTCAGATAGACTATCACATCGGCAAATGGGGATTCATGGTGGGCGACCGCTATCGCACCATCCACTTCCATCCTAAGCAGCTAGAGACGGAAGAGAAGTGGAAAAACACCACACATAACCACAGCTACACGCTGAGCATCTATCACCAGTTTACCCCTGGCAACACGCTGCAGGGCACCTTCTGTCGCCGCATCTTCAACCCCGACTTCGGCGATTTCATTACGGCGGGCGACATGGAGGGGGCCTGGAAGCCTGTATATACGGCGGATATCAGCGAGCGCCTGGCTTATGTGGCGGAGCTGAAATATACCTACAGCAAGCCGAATCTGGTGGTGAGCACCTCGGTGAAGAACATCCATCAGGATTTGCCGGGCGTGGATAGGGACAACACGCTGGGCATTGGTACCACTGCCTTCTGGCACAAGGGTATTCTGCGACTGACGGCTGGCTTCAACTATTTCTGGGAAAAGGCTGAGGTGTTTGAAACGGACATCAAGCCGCAGGGAAAGACTCAGGAATACAGCCACTTTGCGGTTTTCAAGCTGGCTCCCCAGCTTTCGCTGCCTTCGGGCTGGCGCCTTGCATCGAACATGATATGGTGTACCCGCAGGCATACCATCACGCCAAACTATACTCCTGCCAACCTATATGCTGAGATGGGGGTATACAAGACGATTAACATGCACTGGACGCTGGAGGCCAGATATCATGATATAGCAGGGCAGCATTTCGGCAACAGAGCTGCTATGCTTGGAGGCACTTATTATTTCTAAACAAATTATTTCTATACAAAACAATAATCCCGGTTTTCCTATTGCTAGGAGAACCGGGATTCTTCAATATAAATTGAAGCTGTTATACTGATACAACCTCATTATGCTGATATGACTGCAATGAAAAATTCAAAATATCTTTGCCTATGGCCAATTTTATGACCATGGCAGCTCTACTAAAAAAACTAATATTTATGACTAAATTCAAATCAAATCAAAGGCATTCCTGCCTCTTCGCACTCCTGGCGCATCTCCTCAGGCCAGATGCTAGCCTGAATCTCGCCGATGTGTGCCTTGTGGAGCATCACCATGCACAAGCGGCTCTGACCGATACCGCCGCCAATGCTCAATGGCAATTTATCGTTCAGGAGCTGCTGGTGGAAATAGAGTTTCTCTCTATCTTCCTTGCCCTCCAGCTTCAGCTGGCGCAGCAGGCTCTCCTTATCCACACGGATACCCATGGAGCTCAGCTCGAAGCTTCTGCCCAGCACAGGATACCAGATAAGAATATCACCATTCAAACCCACCTTGCCGTTCTCTGCCACGGTGCTCCAGTCGTCATAGTCAGGAGCACGGCCGTCGTGCTTCTTTCCGTCGCTCAGCTTTCCGCCGATGCCCTCAACGAATACGGCGCCATATTTCTCGCAGATGGCATCCTCGCGCTCCTTCGGAGTCTTATCAGGATACATGTCGAGCAAATCCTGCGCATGGATGAAATGAATCTCCTTAGGCAAGAATGGCTTGAGCTGAGGATAGTGCTCGCAGGTGAGGAACTCGGTGCGGAGGATGGCGGCATAGATGCGGCGAACGATGTCCTCTAGGAATGCGATGGTGCGGTCTTCCTTGGTAATCACAGCCTCCCAGTCCCACTGGTCTACATAGAGCGAGTGCAGGTTATCCAGCTCCTCGTCGGCACGGATGGCGTTCATATCGGTATATACGCCATATCCAGGCTCCACCTCGTACTCGGCGAGGGTGAGTCGCTTCCACTTGGCGAGGGAGTGAACCACCTCGGCCTTGGCATCGCCCAAATCCTTGATAGGGAAAGTTACAGGGCGCTCCACACCATTCAGGTCGTCATTGATTCCCAAGCCCTTCATCACGAAAAGAGGGGCTGTTACTCGGCGCAGGCGCAACTCTGTGGCAAGGTTCTGCTGGAAGAACTCCTTTATCATCTTGATACCCATTTCGGTCTGGCGCATATCCAGCAGTGCCTTGTAACCTTCGGGTTTTATCAGTTTACTCATTTTTAGTATTCTTTTATTGTTTTCGTTTTACTGTTTTATACCGTCCCGTTTCCGAGACTTGTCTTTTTAAAGTTTATCGTCTCGTTTTCGAGGCTTATCTTCTTAAAGACGGTGCAAAGGTACAAAATAAAAATTAAACTGCAAGCTTTTTCTTGAAATTTTTCACAAAATGATAGCATTTTTCTTTCTTTTCTATCTTTTTGTCCTATTTTTGCGTTGTTTTTGGCGTTTTTTCTCCGTCTATCTTCTGTTTTCAACCCTTTTTCTCCATCTTCTTCAGAAAAAGTGGCAAGAATATTTGGCGGTTTCAAATTAATTCATTAACTTTGCACTCGTGAATGGTCTCGTAGCTTAGTTGAATAGAGCAGCAGATTCCGGTTCTGGAGGTCGTGGGTTTGAGTCCCACCGAGATCACTACTACATTA
>CAKQCH010000142.1:0-4126 GCA_934216735.1 uncultured Prevotella sp. | reverse complement strand
CGGCAGCAACGAGTGCATTCTCGGCTACCTTACCTGTAAGATCTGGATATTTTGAACGCAGGTCAACGAGCATAGAGTGGTTGTCGGTACCACCGCTCACGATGCCGAAACCGCGACCGATGAGGTCGTCAGCCAGCACGGCTGCGTTCTTCTTCACCTGAGCTGCATACTCCTTCCATGAAGGCTGCAGGTTCTCATTGAAGGCCACTGCCTTGGCAGCGATGACGTGCTCCAGCGGACCGCCCTGCTGGCCAGGGAATACGGCTGAATTCAGGAGCATGCTCATCTTCTTCACCTCGCCCTTCTTGGTGGTCAGACCCCAAGGATTCTCGAAGTCCTTACCCATGAGGATGATACCGCCACGAGGACCACGCAAGGTCTTGTGGGTGGTAGAAGTAACGATGTGTGCATACTTCAATGGGTTGTCGAGCAGTCCGGCTGCGATGAGACCGGCTGGGTGAGCCATATCAATCATCAGGAGAGCACCCACCTCGTCGGCAATCTTGCGCATGCGGGCGTAATCCCACTCACGGCTGTAGGCGCTACCGCCACCGATAATCAGCTTAGGCTTGTGCTCCAGCGCCAGTTTCTCCATCTCGTCGTAATCCACACGGCCTGTCTCCTTGTTCAGGTTGTAGCCGATAGGGTTATAGAGGATGCCCGAAGTGTTGACGTGGCTACCATGAGAAAGGTGGCCACCATGGTCGAGGTTCAGTCCCATAAAAGTATCGCCCGGCTTCAAAACGGCGAGCAGAACGGCAGCGTTGGCCTGTGCACCTGAGTGAGGCTGCACGTTGGCATACTCAGCGCCGAAGAGTTTCTTGACGCGTTCAATGGCGAGGTTCTCCACGATATCCACCACCTGGCAGCCACCGTAGTAGCGCTTTCCTGGCAGACCCTCTGCATACTTGTTGGTAAGGTAAGAACCCATGGCGTTCATCACCTCGTCACTCACGAAATTCTCAGAAGCAATCAGCTCCATACCCTTCAGCTGACGCTGATGTTCTCTTTCGATTAATTCGAAAATCTCTTGATCTTTTACCATTCTTTATACTTTTTATGGTTGATATTAATGAATTCGGGTACAAAAATAAGCAATATCTCTCAAACTACCAAATAATTTGAAGTATTTCGAGCGATATTGCTTACTTTTTGTTACTTTTCTATCGAAATCCTGCTTTCAGATAAATAAAATCCTGCTTTCAGATTAAATAAAATCCTACTTGCAGAGTTCTACCTTGCCCAGCAGCTGCTCCTTGTCGCAGTAGTGGCAGCGCACGATGCCCTGCACCTTGTCTACGGTGTGGAAGAGGGTCTGCATAGGCTCGTTGTTGGTGATGCACTTAGGGTTGTTGCACTTTACGATGCCCTTCAGTGTATCAGGAGTCTTCACGGTCTTCTTCTCCACGATTTCGTAGTCCTTGATGATACTCAGTCCGATGTTAGGAGCCACCACGGAGAGGCGGTTGATTTCCTCGTCGGTGAAGTACTTGTTTGCCACCTTGATGATACCCTTCTTGCCAATCTTCTTGGAAGGCAGGTTGTAGCCGATGGTGACAGGAGTATCCATCTTCTCCAACTGGAGCAGATTCACTACCTGATAGGTCTTTTCGGCTGGTATATGGTCGATTACGGTACCGTTCTCGATAGCCGCAACCACTAATTGACTTTTATTGTTTCCCATCTGTCTATTAACTATAAACTATTAACTATAAACTACTCAATAATGGTCTTATCATTCTTCACATCCTCCAGTGTGATGCCGAGGCAGTGGCAGAAGATAGCCTCACGGGCGTAGAGACCGTTCTGTGCCTGCTGGATGTAGTAAGCGTGTGGATCGTCATCCACATCGTATGCAATCTCGTTCACACGTGGCAGCGGATGCATGATCTTCATGTTCTCCTTTGCCTTGCAGAGCATGTCGCGCTTCAGGATATACACGTTCTTGACGCGCTCGTATTCCATCAGGTCGCTGAAACGCTCCTTCTGCACACGGGTCATGTAGAGAATGTCGGCGTCGGCAATCACGTCTTCGTTGAAATCCTCATGCTCCACGTACTTGATGTTATGCTCCTTGCAGTAGAGTTTATACTCCTCAGGCATGGCAAGTTCCTTAGGTGCGATGAAGTGGAAGGTAGGGTTGAAGTGGCGCATGGCGGTGATAAGTGAGTGAACGGTGCGGCCATACTTGAGGTCACCCACAAGATAGATGTTCAAGTTTTCCAGGGTTCCCTGGGTCTTGAAGATAGAGTAGAGGTCGAGCAAGCACTGTGATGGATGCATGTGAGCACCGTCGCCTGCATTGACGATAGGCACTGGAGCCACCTCGCTGGCATACTGTGCTGCGCCTTCGATGAAGTGGCGCATGGCGATAACATCGGCATAGTTGCTCACCATGAGGATGGTATCCTTGAGCGTCTCGCCCTTGGTGGTGCTGGATGTCTTGGCATCAGAGAAGCCGATGACACGAGCGCCGAGGCGGTTGGCTGCGGTTTGGAAACTGAGTTGTGTACGAGTAGAAGGCTCGAAGAAAAGGGTCGCTACGACCTTTCCCTTCAACAACTCCCTGTTAGGATGCTTTTCAAACTCCTGCGCCATTTCGAGGAGGTACATGATTTTCTCCTTCGAGAGGTCTGCAATTGTCACAAAATTATGTTTTTCCATTTGAATTTTGATTGAATGTTCTAAAATCGCCCCCAAAGTTACATATAATTTCTGATTTATGTGCGATATTTCAAAAGTTTTATGTATTTTTGCACAAATATTAGAAGAAATAGACAATGTATTTGAAGAAATAGACGAAGAAATAGACAATGAGAAGACATTTTATCTATACGTTATGGGGCATTTTTGCCGCCGGAATCGTGAGTGTGGCACTTGCCTTCATGGCCATCTGGTTTGGCTGGATTGGCTACATGCCCGACATCGAGGATTTGCAGAATCCTATCAGCAGATTCGCCACGCAGGTGTACTCTGCCGATGGGAAGGTGCTTGGTACGTGGAACCTGAACAAGGAAAACCGTATCGTGATTCCTTACAAGAAGATGTCACCTTATTTAATAAAGGCACTGGTTGCCACGGAGGATGAACGATTCTACGAGCATTCGGGCATCGACTTCCGTGCGCTGGGGCGTGCCATCGTGAAGCGCGGCATCCTGGGACAGACCAATGCCGGAGGTGGAAGTACCATCACGCAGCAGCTTGCCAAGCAGCTCTATTCCGAAAAGGCATCGAGCACACTGGAGCGACTGCTGCAGAAACCGATAGAGTGGGTCATCGCCGTGAAACTGGAGCGATACTACACCAAGCAGGAAATCCTGGCACTCTATCTCAACTACTTCGACTTCCTGCACAATGCCGTGGGTATCAAGACGGCAGCGAATACCTATTTTAATAAGGAACCGAAGGATCTTACCCTCACCGAGGCGGCTACGCTCATCGGTCTCTGCAAGAACCCTTCGCTCTTCAACCCTGTGCGCTATCCGGAGCGTGCCCGCGACAGAAGAAACGTGGTGCTCTCGCAGATGGAGAAGGCGGGCTATCTGGATCATGCTGAATACAGCCAGTATTCGGCAGAACCGCTCACGCTCAACTTCCACCGTACCGACCATAAGGATGGTTCGGCTACCTACCTGCGTGAATATCTGCGCAAGTATCTGATGGCTATCCGTCCGGAAAGAAAGGATTATGCATCGTGGAACTATGCTCAGTTTGTTACTGATTCCATCCTCTGGAATACTGATCCTCTGTATGGATGGTGCAACAAGAACTTCAAGAAGGATGGTTCTCCATATAATGTATATAGCGATGGCTTGAAGGTGTTTACCACCGTGGACAGTCGTATGCAGCGATATGCAGAAGAGGCTGTATATCAGCACGTGGCACGCTATCTGCAGCCAGCCTTCAGCAAGGAGGTTTCCCGCAAGCCAAGTTCGCCATACAGTGACAAGCTGACCCCTAAGCAGATCAAGGCTATCCTGAACCGCAGCGTTACCCAGTGCGAACGCTACCGACAGATGAAGGAAGCGGGATGCTCGGCAGAAGAAATTCACGATACCTTCCGCAAGAAGATTCCGATGACCGTGTTCACCTATCATGGTGACATCGATACGCTGATGAGTCCGCT
>CAKQCH010000141.1:0-4191 GCA_934216735.1 uncultured Prevotella sp. | reverse complement strand
TTCTACTTTATATATAATCATCACAAGATGATGCCACAGAATTACTCCTTCAACCATAAATTCATAAGCTGATCATCAATATAATACGTATTCTGAGAAGTAGAAATCAGATGATATTCCAGCAGTTTCTTCACAGCACTCTGCACACTACTTGCCGAGCGGAGACTATGCTTCTTTACAAAGCCAGAAGAAGTAATCTGACTAGCCATTCCCTCCTTAGCAACAGCATACAGCAGTTCCTTCTGCGGAAGAGTGAGACGGGAAAGAATCTCGCTAAACTTATGGTCATTATCTAATACCAAAGCATGGATGATACCCTCTATCATCTCACAATCAGCCTCAGCATGTGGCGCTGTTTGGTTGAAAGCCTCATGCATCACCTTCTGCATATAATAGGTATTGCCACCAAAAGCCTGATACACATGCTCTATAGCCTCCTCCTTAATCTTCTTATCAAACTTACCAAACAAGCGGATGGCAAACTCCTTGTATTTATCAAGCGGAATCACCTCCAGGTTCATCATATCAGCACTATTGTAAAAAGGATGCGCTTTCTCGGAAAACATCTTGGAGATTAGATGACGCTCGCTGCCCGAGAAGATGAAATTGGCATTGCTACACTTCTGAATATAAGTTCTGAGAATGGCCTCCATATTCTTCTCCGGATAATAACCTATCTGCTGGAATTCATCGATGGCAACGATGCATTTCTTATCAGCCTGCTCTAAACAGGCAAATATCTCATCCAAAGTATAGAGCGGATTAGAAATATCACCCAACGAAAGATTAAACGTTGGGGTATTGGAAATCGGATCGTAACCGAAGCAGCCATTGATAGACTTCAGGGTGTTAACCACCATTCTCATCATCTTGGTTCCACGACGGGCAGCCAAATCAAATACTGCCTTTCCCAACTCGAAGGCAAATTCATGGATGCTGGAAGTTCGGAGGATATCGATGGAAATACAGATAAAATGGTCTTTGATGGCAGGAGAGTCCATGCAAAAGTCTATCAGTTTACTCTTGCCTACTCGTCTTGCAGCCATTACCACCATATTCTCACCACTAGTTACCTTACTGATGATTCTTTCCGCTTCCTTTTCTCTGTCGCAGAAATATTCGGGCTTGATATAACCCGTTATGATAAAAGGATTCTCCATATTGCTCGCCATTTTAGAATGTTACTTTCGACTGCAAAGGTAATTATTTATTTTGAATTATGCAAATTACATAATGCAAATTGCATAATTCATATACCATTTTATCTCAGTAAGATTATTCTATCTCCTCACACACCACCATATCCACGCTCCTGAATATCACAATAATCTTGTGAAGGCGGGTAGTCATTACCTCTGATTTCACCACATCACTATCTGCATAGCGGTTGACCTGAGCGATGGCTGCCTCTCTCAGCTTCTCTACCTGCTCATCGGTGGCATCCGACTTGCAATATTTCAACTCCACAATATATGAATGCTCCATATCCGGATAATTCTCCAAGAGTGGACGCAGGAAGATGTCGGCATAACCAGCCTGGTTGTCCAGTTCAGAGATAGGGCGATAGAACATGTTCTGACAGGTCATCGCCAAGGTAAAGCCATGCACATACGACTCACCTTTCTGTCGGTCACGCTGCGAAGAATAGCGCTTGATGGCATCAGCTATAAAGCCGAAATAGGATTTATAATCACCATCATAAGCAAAGCCACTCTCCAAATCACTCTTCTGATAGGTATCATAAGCCAGTTCGTTCTCCTTATAGGTGCTCAGCAAATAAGCATAAATCTGCTCTCTAACCACCTCGTTAGGAATCACAAACTTGGTCTTGCCACGATAGGTTCCATCAATGGTCAACATGCCAAAGTAGAAGAGCAAGCTGACGAAATTGTCCGGGTCGTTGATACTCTCGGCTGGAAATCCCCTTTTCAAGTTTCCCGTAACAAATCCATCCGTAACCAGATGCTGGATGATGCTGGCATCATGGGCAAACTCCTTGTCGTGGCGGATGAGCATACGAAGCTTGTTATAATCCACACGAATGTTATCCTCTATCATATCACGAGGAATGTCACAATTATTGTGAATATACTGGTCGATGAAATACAGAACCATCACAGAATTATACATCGTTACCAGACCATATCTGTTGATAGCAAAGCAGTAGTTATCATACCATGGCTTCATCACCTGGATAAGTTCTTCCACGGAATGACGGAAAGGACAAACCGAAGAATAGTAGGTCAACATCTCACGTACTTCTTCCTCCGTAAATCCCGTCATCTCGTTAAACTCGGCGCTCAAGGAATAGTTGGTGCCGATGTTGAAACCACTGGTCAAATCATCCATCGTCACAGGACTGACACCCGTCACGAAAACACGCTTCAAGGATGTACTTGTAGCCGCCTTTACCGCATCGAAGAAGAGACGCAGATAGCCTTCGCCATGCGTCTGCTTGCGATAATTGGTCATATATTGCGGCTCAGCAAGAATCTTATTGGTAAAATGGTCATACTCATCTATGAAGAGATAGATTTGCTGACCAACTTTATCACACACTTCGCAAATATACTGCAACTGATTGATACATCCCTCCTGCTTATTCATTTCCTCCTTGATATCTTCAGGAAGATACTGCTGATAAACATCACAGAAAATATTGTAGCTGATATTGCAGGTAGCATCCAAACCATCCTTATAATCATCGATACCTGCTGCAACTACTGAGAAATTCAGATTCAGCACCAAATAGGAATTACGCTCCGGGGTTGGATTCTTGCCTATATAAAGATCACCAAAGAGCTGCTCAAACTTATCCTTCTTGTTCACATCATAGTAATTCTGGAGCATAGAAAGGGTAAGGCTCTTGCCGAAACGGCGAGGGCGAATATAAAAGAAATACTTATTTGCTGCCTCCATTTCTTCAATAAACGGAGTCTTATCCACATAATAGCAATCATCCTTTCTTACATCCTCAAAATTCATCATGCCATAAGGGATGCGCTTGCGATATACGCGTTTCTTCTTCTGTTCCATATCTACTATTTTTTAGACATTATTTTTTCTTTGTGCAAAACTACAATAATATTTCCTAACTACCAAAGAAAATGATGAGAAATCATACTTTATCTTATTTTTTTCTCCTCACCCAAACCTTATGGCTGTGCTGACCCACAGAATGGATGGGGGCATCATGGTCGCTATCTATCTCCTTCAACTCCAATGAGGCAGCGGTGCGGCTCAGGTTGTTGATGTAGGCATAGTCGGTAAGACCGATGAAGCCATTCTCATCGATGACATCCAGGGCTCGGGCGATGCGCTCCTCTCGGGTATATTTCTGCTTCAAAATCAGCTTCACTCCACTCATTTCACGCTCAAGATCGGGATCGGTTTCCCGCTTCACAGATTGGATGAAATCGGGAGACGCCTTGAAGTTGACGTCTCTTACGCCCACCTTACGATAGGCCATCTTATCATCATCACCCTGCATCTCGGTAGGCTTGTCATCCTCGAAACCCAAGGATAGAGAGAAGGTGCCGAGACCTTCCAGATTCACATTATAGCCCATGGAAAGCATGCGAACCAGCATATCTTCCACATCCATCAGCACGGCTTCAGTGGTACTCGGAGAAATGCCACGATGATAACCCTGCATTTTGTCGATAAACTCCTTGCGAGATAGTGTACGATTGGCCACCATCTTGGGATAAACCTTACGCTTGCCGTCATGATGAACATCCGACATCTCCTGCAACTTGTATTTTGCCATATCAATTCCTTTCCTTATTAAGTTCTACATCATCATTTATAAAGCGAGACCGTAGTCCTGGAAGAGATGGTTTGCATCCTTAAATGCATTCACCTATACTCTTAAGGATAATAGTCTTTATCATTAGAAGAAATCTCCGTTCAGCGATGCTGAATCTATGTTCAGCAGTGTTGAACTTAAGCTCAGCAGTGTTGAATATAAGTTCAGCAGTACTGAACATAACTTTCTCCACTGCAAAAATACAATTTTACCTAGAGATAAACAAGAATTGTTCAGGATTTAAACTAAATTAAACAAGGGAGCAGACTAAAGCATAGCCTAGTCCGCTCCCTTATTTTCTAGATAATGCAAACGAACGAAATGCGGAAAAGCCACTTCTCCTAATTCTGGTGCGTATTCAAAACCTTCGTAACTGAAGGCTG
>CAKQCH010000140.1:0-4561 GCA_934216735.1 uncultured Prevotella sp. | reverse complement strand
ACGAGTTCACAACGATGGGCTACCACCCATACGTTATTCTTCAAGAACAAGCCCACAATGGCTGCAAGCACATGAGTTTTTCCCGTTCCCGTCGGCATTTGTACCATCACAGAATCATGGTGTCTAAATGCCTCCTGCACTCTCTTCACCATGTCCGTTTGATAATCAAAAAGCTGAATATCCTTCGTCATTTCAGATTGATTGTCTGTGTTTTACCCGTGATACCTGTTACCACGGCGATTCCATTGTCACGAATCTCCACCTTCTCATATTTGGCATCAACAATCACTTTTCCTTTTAATGTCATAATGCCCCAATGTTGGGGAATCTGTTCAAAGGCGCAATAGGCACCGACTGGTTGCGCTATACTGTGGTAGAGGGGTGGCACGATAACTTTACCATCTACCTTCACACCCCATTTTTTTCCTGCTTGATACAATTCCACATGTCCTGCCTCTGACTTCTCATGCAAAAGAAGCAACTCACTTGCTTCCATTTCCTTCTTTTGCAACATCGCCTCTTGATAGTATTTCTTGCCAAGTCGTGGCATCACATATTGTAAATCCTCCTCTTTGTTCTTTGGGTTATTGCACCCAATATATGTCTTCTTCAAATTTGAATCCACCAGGTAGTAGTCCTGCTTGCTGTCCATGACCACGATATGTTCACCATACAGGACAGCACATAACCAATACACATGTTCGTAATCATTCCGCAGGAAACACACATTCCTGCTCTCTTCATTGCTCATGCGCATCTTCCCTTCATTACCCTCACAATAGTACCATACCTGACAACCGGGAGCTGAAGGTCTGAATCTGAATATCATATAGTACCCATAATTCTGAAAATCATATAGTGAAGGACGATAGGGCAGAGAAAACTCTTCTTGGGTTCGAGACATGAAGATGTCGTTATATTCTATAAACTCCCATCCTTTTATGTTGACAACGTGTGGAGTCTCTGCTACGTTAGTGCCATCATCGATGACAGCTTTTGCCAACAGGTCATAATAGCATACCTCCTTTCTGCGAGGTCGGTAGAACAGGATGTTTCCGTTCAGTAGTTTCATGTCGTAGTAATCGCCTGGCTCCAGTACTTGTTCTCCTTGTCGGTTCACTACCGTCATCTTTCCATCAGGCAGCTTGATGATGGCAAACTCCCCTTTGCTATCCACAAACTCACGATACTGTATCGTTTGGAGCAATTCCTCATGGCTCATCACCATCATCATTTCCGATCCTGGATGAATCTGAATACAGTCTTGCACCTTGCTCATCAGGAAAAACTCTCTTTCCTTGGCTGTCTCCTTTTTCTTGCCAACTTTCAGCTTTCCTTCAAACATCGCATTCCAGTTCCATACCTGCGAAGGCAACCCGAACACCCGATACAGTCCCACATTATCTATAATCACGCAGTTCTTCTTTCCTTTGGCTACTCGCAGTCCTCGTCCCACCATCTGCAGGTACTTGGCAAGCGACAGCGTAGGTCGAGCCAACTGTACAAACTCCACATCCGGACAGTCAAATCCCTCCGAGAAAATGTCCACATTCACCAGTACTTGGATAGGAGCAAGTTCATCAGCAAGTCTATCAGCAGATCGCAAGCAAGTAGCAGCAAGGCGGTCCCATCCCGCACAATCTGGCGAGACCTTTGATGGTCCGCCATCCTTAGAGCGTAGCGGTTCCGAGCACCGGAGGGCGGTTACATCCCCTGTCCCCTGAGGGGAAAGGGGCTTGGGGAAAGCGGTGGAGCCTCCCTTAAGGGTAAGGGAGGAC
Organism: uncultured Prevotella sp.; assembly: GCA_934216735.1. Lineage (GTDB taxonomy): Bacteria > Bacteroidota > Bacteroidia > Bacteroidales > Bacteroidaceae > Prevotella. The sequence goes on along the minus strand of CAKQCH010000140.1, from coordinate 2,783 downwards.
GGGTGGGTTTTCGAAAAAGATAAGGAAGAAGACTTGAATCTTTCAATCAGCATTCTACGCTCACTCGCAGGAGTTTTACTATCAATGGCAACAGCTGCTATGCCGTGTTCTCGGTAGAACTCGGCAATAGCATTAGCATGATTAATATTGATAGCATACACGATGCCCTTTCTGTCTTTACCAAATTCTTTCAAACTCCGATAGAGCCTTTCGATGCTCGGTTTCTTATTCAGCAACATATCCATTTCCTTGTTCTGGTAGTCACCGTCTGCCCCTCGCTTCTGCAAGGAGTCGATGAGCCGTTGCGTCATACCATCCGATTTGATGCTCACAAAATCGTATGTTGCCAATCTTCCCTTGTTAATAAACTCAGGAACACTCCACGACTGCACCAATACGTCAAAGAGGTCAGTGAATCCTTTACCGTTCAATCGGCAAGGTGTAGCTGTCAGTCCCAGAAACTTAGCATTTGGGAATCTCTCCCACATTTCCTTATAGGTCTTGGCAAGGGCATGGTGCGCCTCGTCAATCACTATCATCCCCGGTTCTTCCTCTATCTCGTCATAGTGTTTCGCCAGCCATTGTATCGACACAGCTTTAATCGGAACATTGAATGCGCTAGCCGACAAACAATCTGGCGAGACCTTTGATGGTCCGCCAACCTTAGAGCGTAGCGGTTCCGAGCGACGAGGAGGAGCGGTTTCCTCCCTCGCTCCTGAGGAGAGAGGGGCGGGGTGAGAGGTGGAGCCCTCTTTAAGGGTAAAGAGGGACGGGGTGATTTTCGAAAAGACCCTTTCAATAGTTTCTCGAATCTGAGAAACCAACTCCCTTCTATGGGCAACAATCCAAACATTGCAATTGGAATGTTCCCTCAAAAACGATTCTACGACCGAAGCAAGTAGAACCGTTTTTCCCGTACCCGTTGGCATTTGTGCCATCACGGACCGATGAAGGCGCAATGCCTTCTCTATCCGTTCCTTCATATCCTCTTGGTAATCAAATAACTTGATTTCCTTCATTCCAAAGAATTTATTTCTTCAACAGATTCTCAACATCCTTGATGGCTTTATCAAGGTCAAAAGCCCCTTTGCCTTTGAAAATCTCCCAACCATAAGACTTCAATTGCTTCAATGTCTTCACAAAGGCTTCTCGCCAGTTGGATGAGTCGTGTAGCAATGTCTCCATTACTACTTCATAGCCATCACGCACAATCTTCTTCATGCGAGCAGCCTGTTTCGGATAGTCAGCGATATACCAATCTGAGTAGTTGGCACCACTGAAGACAATAGACGAGGCGATAAAATGAGCATAAGCATAGTTGTTGCCTTCCTGATAAACATGCGCTTGCTTCATCCAACCTTCCAGCACACGCAGACCATAGTTGAGGTCAGTGGAATCCTCCACCGTCCACTTAAACACCTCGTTGATCTTTCTTACAAAATATTGTGAAGGACTCTTACCTGTAGGCTTGTACTTGTAATTCGGTTGCTTTCGACCTTCCTCTCTGTTACGCTTCCGCTTCCTTGCAGCTTCCGCCTCAATAGGATCCTCACCAAGATTGAAATCAAGATTTCCCCATAAATCGAAATCTGAAATCTCATCAGGATCTTCCTCGTCATAAGCATCCTCATAACAGCTTACATGCTCACCTGAAGGTGTTGTGAAGTAGGAACAGGAACAGTCATCACGCTCATCCTCCTCGATGCCATCCCATAGTTTCTTGTTGTCCCATATTTCATAGGCAGCCATATCCATCCACATGCCAGAACCATTGATATAATACTCGCCATTCCATCCCACCATCTGGCAGATAAGGCACATCTCCTGATGTCCATCTGGGATAGGTGTCGTGACAACAACAGGAGCGTATTGTTCGTTATCCTTGTTCATCAAGGTCAGCCTGCCATCCACCGATGCCACTACACGATAGCAGTCCAACCGAACACCTCTGATAGTGGAAAGGGAATGTGCCGTTACTGCATCTCCCATCCGCTCAAAGCAATGACCAAGGCGTTGCATCACCGTTACCCCTTCCTTATCCTTCCAGTTGAAAGCAAAGTCAGAAGATACCATGTTGGATGCAATCCTGCTATCCTCATTGAAGAGTTGCAGATATACCTCTTCTCGGTAATTACTATTCGGAAAGAGTAAACCGACAGCTAGGTCAGCATGAGCAAAGAACAAAGCCACAGACTTCAATTCGTTGAAATCATGAGATGCCACGCTCTCTTGAACCCATTTCACAAGACCACTATCGGGAGCTGTTCCTATAGCTTCACCCACAATCATCTTCACTGCGTTCACTGTTGGAACTGACAACTCCATCAGTCCGCACCAATGTCCAACCATATCTTCCGAACGGCGGTACACCTGGGCATATACGCCGTCCAACTTCAGATGTCCCATATTCTCCACATACAACAGTATCTGGATGACATAAAACTCATTGATTTTCTTGCATCCATCTTTCGCAACGGAGCAAATCCTTTGATATATATCGTAATAGAAAGGCACCTCAGCCCGTAAATCCATCGTTGGATAATGCTGTTGCTGCCATCTCTCTGCAAATTCTTCTCTTGTCATAATATTAGCCTAAAAAAATCAACATTAAACATTCAACACTAAACATTCAACACTAAGCATTTAACACTTAACATTCAACATTACTATAGGATCCTTCCCAGATAACTCTTGAAATAATATTTATCGGGATAATCCGCAATAAGCTGTCTGATACCATTCTTGATAATTTTATCTACGGCAGCAGACTTTTTCATTACCCT
>CAKQCH010000139.1:0-4742 GCA_934216735.1 uncultured Prevotella sp. | reverse complement strand
CCATACGACAACATCGTCACCCCCGTGAGCGACTTTCACTTCACCAACACCTACTCACCTATCACCAATATCACGCTCAACAGCTGTGGTAACAGAACCAATGGCGAGGATGACTTCAGAGCTGTGTTTGCCGTAAATGCCAACAAGCAACTGGGTGGCGGATTCAGATTCGACTACAAGTATGGTCGCGGATTCTACGATGCCCAAAGCACCGCCCACTTCAAATACACCATGTGGACTTCCTATCTGGGCGACCGCTATCAGGCGCATATCCTCTTCAGCACGAACCACCAGAAGGTGACGGAAAACGGAGGTATCACCAACGATGACTACATCAAGCATCCTGAGCTGTTTACAGACAACTATGCTTCGAACGAAATCCCTACCGTCTTGCAGCAGAACTGGAATCGTAACGACAACCAGCACATCTTCTTCACCCATCGCTACAACGTGGGATTCAGCCGCAAAGTGAAGATGACGGAGGAAGAGATAAAAGCCAAGAAGTTCGCCATGGCTTCTGCCAAGGAGAACGCTGCAGAGGAAGCGAAGGATGAAGCTCGCAAGAAAGCGAAAGAGCAGGGAAAGGAGTTTGACGAGAAAGACTTCGAGAAAAATCAGAAGAAATTCTCAGGACGCCCTGACAACGCAAAAATCGCCGGAAATGAACCAGCCAAAGAAGATAAGAAGAACGAGAAAGACTTGGCTTTCGGAGCAGGAAAGGATTTCAAGAGCGACAGCACCCGCATTGCCGTAAACGGAAAAGCGGCTGCCGACAGTCTTCTTGCCCTGGAGAAGAAAAAGTCACAAGACTCTCTCTTCTACAAGTCTGAATATGTGCCTGTAACCAGCTTCATCCATACCGTTCAGTTTGATAATTACAAACGTATTTACCAGGCATACCAGACTCCACAGGATTACTATCTCAAGGAGTATTACGATGCCGGCAAATTTACTGGCGATTCCATCTACGACCAGACCAAGCACTGGCGCATCAAGAACACCATTGCGATGGGAACGCTCGAAGGATTCAGCAAATGGGCTAAGGCTGGCTTGAAGGCTTTCGCCAGCTATGACCTCCGACATTATGAATTGCCAGACATGGAAGGCGGATTCACCAAATACAACGAACATGCGCTGAGCGTGGGCGGACAGCTGAGCAAGACCCAGGGAAAGACCCTTCACTATAATGTAGTAGGCGAAGTGGGATTGACCGGAGTAGACGCCGGAGCCTTCGCAGTAGACGGCAATGTGGATATCAACCTACCATTCCTGGGAGATACCGTACAGGTGAGGGGTGATGCCTTCATCCATCACGAGAACCCTACGTTCTACTATCGCAAGTACCACGCCCGCCATCTCTGGTGGGACAACGACTTGAGCAAGATTATCCATACCCGCATCATGGGTACCCTGAGATTCGGAAAGACCAATACCACCCTGCGAGTGGCTGTGGATGAAATCAAGAACTACACCTACTTCTCGCAGCAGTATAACATCACGGAAAACGGACTGCGAACAGGCGTAACGGTGACTCCGATGCAAAGCGGCGATGCCATCAACCTGCTCACAGCACAACTGCAGCAAGACTTCCAGTTTGGCATCTTCAACTGGCAGAACATGATTACCTACCAGCATACCAGCAGCAAGAGCGCCCTGCCTGTGCCAGACCTCAATGTATACACCAACCTCTTCATCAAGTTCAAGGTGGTGAAGGTGCTCAACATCGAGCTGGGTGCAGATGCCAGATACTTCACAAGCTACGAGGCGCCTGACTATTCTCCTTATTTAGGACAATACACCGTACAGGGCAATGGCGACAAGAACGTGAAGGTGGGCAACTACCCTATCGTCAATGCCTACGCCAACGTACACATCAAGCACACCCGCTTCTTCGTGATGATGAGCCACCTGAATGCAGGTCAGGGTGACAAGAACTACTTCTTTACCCCACATTATCCGATGAACGAACGTATATTCAGAATGGGTGTAAGCTGGAACTTCTTCAACTAAGCAAGAAGCAACTTTTACAAAACATAATGATTAGGAGCGGGGACGACACCTCGCTCCTATTAATTTTAAAGCAAAAAATATGATGGTAAAGACAAATTCACTAAAAGCCTGGTTTCTCGCCGCCCGCCCCAAGACGCTGTCGGCTGCGGCAGTACCAGTGATGCTAGGCACAGCCCTGGCATACAAGGATTCAAGTGCCAACTGCCAATGGGTTCCTGCCCTGCTCTGCCTGCTCTTTGCTTGGGTGATGCAGATAGACTCCAACTTCGTGAACGACTTCTTCGATTTCAAGCATGGCAACGACGATGAAACCCGACTGGGTCCGAAGCGAGCCTGCGCAGAAGGCTGGATTACCATGAAAGCCATGAAATGGGGAATCATCATCACTACTCTTCTGGGCTGTATCATCGGTTTGCCTCTCGCTTTTTATGGTGGAAAGGAGATGATCATCGTGGGTATCTGCTGCGTCCTCTTCTGTTTCCTCTACACCACCAAGCTGAGCTATCTGGGATTGGGCGACCTGCTGGTACTTCTCTTTTTCGGCATCGTGCCAGTCTGCTGCACCTATTATCTGGTAATGCCTGAAGGAATGCAAGGAGTATCAGCAGAAGCCGTACTTACTTCCATCGCCAGCGGACTGGTAGTAGATACGCTGCTCATTCTGAACAACTATCGAGACCACGACAATGATATCAAAGCCGGCAAGAAAACCCTGATTGTTCACATCGGCAAGAAAAACGGCGAGCGTCTCTACTGCGCCCTGGGTAACATCGGCATCCTTATCATGATAGGAATCAACGCATACGAGGTCTTTGCATACGATACCAATTCGATATTCTTACCTTTTGCCTCTATCTATCTTGTGTTGCACAACAGATCATACGCCAAGATGAGGAAGATAGGAGAAGGCAGAATGCTGAACAAGGTGCTGGGCTATACGGCTCTCAACATATTTGCCTTCGGCATCATATCCACCTTCATCATCATAGGCATGAAGAGTTGGTTTTGATAAAGTATAGGGTTCGATACATAGAGTTGGATTTGATACATAGAGTTGGTTTTGATACATAAATAATAATGTACGCGCGTACATTATATATATAATAAAAGGTAAAGAATATGAGGCAACAAGTAAATCTGGAAATCATGCAGTTTGTGGAAACACAAATCCTGCCCAAATATACGGAGTTTGGCGAGAGCCACGGATTGCGCCACGTGACCCGTGTCATCAGAAACGCCCTGAAACTCGTACCTGTAACAGGTGCCGACATCGACATGGTTTATATCGTTGCCGCCTACCACGACCTGGGCATGAGCGGCCCTAGAGCCATCCACCACCTTACCAGTGGCAAGATACTCCAGGCAGATGCCCGGTTGAAACGCTGGTTCAACGCAGAACAAATCAAGATTATGAAGGAAGCCGTAGAAGACCACCGCGCCTCCTCCAGTCGCCAGCCCCGAAGCATCTATGGAAAGATAGTAGCCGAAGCCGACCGCGACATCGATGTACACGAGATATTCCTTCGTGCCATCGAATATGGCAAGGAAAACTATCCGGAAAAAGACAAGGAGGAACAATGGAAGCGATTCTCTGACCACATGGACGAGAAATATTCCCGAAATGGCTACATCAAGTTATGGATACCCAATTCGCCGAATGAGAAAGCGCTGAAGGAACTGCGCAATATCATCGACAACAAGGCAGAACTGAGAAAACAATTCGAGAAAATATACGAAGAATTGAAGAAAAAGGAGTCCTGATTTGAGAGAAAGAAGATTTTTCGAAAAAATCGGCTCAAAGATTTGGTAGTTTCAAAAGATTGCATTATCTTTGCAGTATAGAAAAACCCAAAGACTTCTATCGGTAGATGATAGCCCATGCTATGTCTATTCGACAAAGATATAAGGGTCGTGTCGGTTCGATCGGGATACTCATCAAATTACACTTATGAAACCGAGAAGACTTCTCTTGCCTATGGCGGGCCACATAAACTGACATGTCAACTAAGCTGTAAAGCCGGTGGATTACAAAAGCGGAGAGCTCTCAAATGTTTATGACATTCGGAGTTTCATCACATCATCGAGCGGCCCTTTCCTACAGGAGGCAGATTACCAATTATTGGTAAATCTGCCTCTTTTTTTGTTGACAAAAGCAGTTTACTTACCATTATCTCCCCCAAAAGCAAGAAAAATAAGAAAAAATACGCTTTTCTTGAAAAAAGTTGCAGAAAAATTTGGTGGAACAAAAAAAATGTAGTATCTTTGCACCCGCATTTGAGAACGATGCTTGTTGATTTGGCAACAATATCCGATTGGAAGGTTGGGTGAGTGGCTGAAACCACCAGTTTGCTAAACTGACGTGCGGGTTTACCGTACCGGGGGTTCGAATCCCCCACCTTCCGCAAGCGGAGTTCGAAACTGCAACGTTGGTCGATTCATCTAATGGTTAGGATACAAGATTCTCAATCTTGGCATAGGGGTTCGATTCCCCTATCGACTACAATATTAAAAATATGTTGATATAAGTCTGCGAAAGTTGTGAGACCAATGCAGACTGCTTTTTAAAAAGGTCGATTCATCTAATGGTTAGGATACAAGATTCTCAATCTTGGCATAGGGGTTCGATTCCCCTATCGACTACAATCAACAGACTTCAAGGTCGATTCATCTAATGGTTAGGATACAAGATTCTCAATCTTGGCATAGGGGTTCGATTCCCCTATCGACTACAA
>CAKQCH010000138.1:0-4753 GCA_934216735.1 uncultured Prevotella sp. | reverse complement strand
ATTGCCATTATCCCCAGGGCGATGCCCTGGGCTAGGAGCTTTTGGGCCTTCAGCCCGTTCTTGAACCACATGCGAAAATTCAGTAAAGAACAAAAAAGAAGAGAAATGAAAGAAATCAAATATTTAAGTCTGAAAGACCTGAATGCTCCTTATGAGCAGGACATTCAGCATGCCATTTCCGAGGTGGTGAGCAGCGGTTGGTATCTGCAGGGCAAGCGCATCCACGACTTCGAGGAGCATTATGCTGCGTATATCGGAACCCGCCACTGCATCAGTTGCGGCAACGGACTCGATGCCCTGAAACTGATGCTGCAGGGAGAGATGATTCTGGGCAGAATGCAGCCTGGTGACGAGGTGCTGGTAGCTGCCAACACGTATATCGCCACCATCCTCGCCATCACGAGCGTGGGCCTCACTCCTATCCTCATCGAGCCATCGATAGATACGCTGCAGATGGATGATTCACTCATCGAGAGCCATATCACCGGGAAGACCCGCGCCCTGCTCACCGTACATCTTTACGGCAAATGCAGTGTTACGCCAAGCATGATAGCTATCTGCAAGAAGCATCATTTACTGCTGTTTGAAGACAATGCGCAGGCGCATGGTTGCATCTATAGAGGAAAGACTTCAGCCGATGGATGGGATGGAAAGACTTCATCGGATGGATGGGATGGCAAGCGAACGGGAAGTCTGGGCGCTGCTGCCGCCCACAGCTTTTATCCGGGTAAGAATCTGGGTGCACTGGGTGATGCGGGTGCCGTGACCACGGATGACGATGATTTGGCTGAAGTAATCAAGGCGTTGGGCAATTATGGAAGTGCCAGGAAATATGTTTTTGATTACCAGGGAAGGAATTCGAGAATGGATGAGATTCAGGCTGCCGTGCTTGATGTAAAACTGGCACATCTGGATGAAACCAATGAAAGAAGACAGGATTTGGCGCAATTATACCTGAAGTATCTGGGAGAAGACAATGTAAAATACCTGGGAGAAGACAAAAAGAATGGGAAGCAAGACCATGAATTGATTCCATCCAAATTGTATTCTCCAAAGGAAAGCAATGTGGTTCATATTTTCCCGATTCTTTCATCTAGAAGGGATGAGCTGCAGCAATATCTCAAGGAGAATGGCGTTGGCACGATGATTCACTATCCGATTCCGCCTCATCAGCAGAAATGCTATGCGGAATGGAATCATCTGCACCTGCCTATCACAGAGAAGATTCACCAGCAAGAACTCAGTTTGCCATGCAATCAAAGCATGACGGAAGAGGACGTGAAAAGAATTGCCGAGCTCATCAGGAAGTTTTAAAGCTATTTCCTCCTTTTATCCCTTAATCTGCGATAGAAATCCTGGAGTTGACCAGGGACTACACCTTTCTTGATGAGAGCCTCCAGCTCGGTGTAGGCATCCTGTTTCCTGCCAAGGCTTATCAAGAGGTCGATGTGGTTGATGCGGTAATCATGATTATCCTCATCCAGCGACATCGCCTTGGCATAATCATACTCAGCCAACTCCAGCATGCCCCTCTCCTTCTCTATTCCGCCACGAGCCGCATACGCCAGAGCACTGTCAGGATACTGCTCTATCAGATTGTTGATGCCATCATACGCCTCCGTATAATGCTTATCCTTCTCGTTGAGCAACGCCAAGCCCAACTGTGCCTGGAAATTGCCAGGAACCAATACCAGGAGGTTCTGATAATCCAAACGGGCGAAATTGTAACGCTTCATCTTTTCATTGACAAACGCACGATAAAAGAGACCCGCAATATTGGTATTGTTCAGAAACAACACCTTATCCAGATCGTCCTTGGCATACGCCCACTGCTCCAACTGGATATTCCACGCCGCCTTCTTCAATCGCAAATCAATGCTGTCGGGATGATACGCCAGCACATTCGTAGCTGCCGCCAAAGAATCACGCAGCGCCTTGTTCTGCGCCTTAGAATCCGACGCATGGTTCTGCTGCGCCATCAACGGCATCGACAGCAGAAAACAACTATATAATAGGATACTTTTCTTTTTCATGCTGCAAAATTACAAATACTTCAGCAATCAGCCAAAAAAGCAAAGATAAAAGTTGTTTAGGAATTTCAAAATAAAATAAACTTAAGCAAAACCTCCGTATTTTCCACGATTTCACGATACTATATTGAACTTAAGGGAATATATATTTAGCCTTAAGGGAAAATATAATTAGCCTTAAGGATAAATATAATTAGCCTTAAGGGAAAACTAACGCTTCCTTAAGGCTATTCAATTCAAAATTCTATCTTGTAAGAATACTTCTAAAGATTAATCTAGATTAAGCATTCTTGATCCAGTTAACGATCCATGCGCCAACCTCTGTTGTGCCATACTGTGCACCACCTTCAACCTGAATCTCAGGTGTGCGGACATTGGCATCGAGAGAAGCATCAACTGCCTTGCGGATCAAGGCACCCTCCTCGTTCAAACCGAAGTGCTCGAGCAACATGGCTGCAGAAAGAATCTGAGCCACTGGGTTTGCCAGGTTCTTGCCAGCTGCCTGTGGCCATGAACCGTGAACAGGCTCGAACAATGGGGTGTGCTCACCGAGAGAGCTAGATGGCTGCAAGCCCATAGAGCCGGTGATGCAAGAAGTCTCATCGGTAAGGATATCACCGAAGGTGTTCTCTGTAACGATGACATCGAAGAAGGTAGGCTCAGTCAACACGCGCATAGAAGCGTTGTCGATGAACATATAGTCGGTGTTAACCTCAGGATACTGTGGCTCCATCTCCTTGGCAATCTGACGCCAGAGACGGGAAGATGCCAATACGTTTGCCTTATCTACCACGGTGAGGTGCTTGTTGCGCTTCATGGCAAACTCGAAAGCTACCTTCAGGATGCGCTCAATCTCAGGACGGGTGTAGATATCGGTATCGTATGCCTTGTCGTTATCCTGATACTTCTCACCGAAGTACATACCACCAGTCAACTCGCGGATGACTACGAAGTCTGCACCTTTCAAGAGCTCATCCTTCAATGGAGACTTGTGGAGCAGGCAATCGAATGTAGCCACTGGGCGGACATTGGCGAAGAGACCCAACTTCTTACGCATAGCGAGCAAACCCTGCTCAGGACGAACCTTGGCTGTAGGGTTGTTGTCGAAACGTGGGTCACCAACGGCTGCAAAGAGCACTGCGTCAGCATCCATACAAGTCTTGAAGGTCTCCTCTGGGAATGGATCACCTACCTCGTCGATAGCGTGAGCACCGCAGATAGCCTCATTGTAAGTAAACTCGTGGTTGAACTTCTCTGCAATGGCCTGCATTACTGCTACGCCCTGCTTCATAATCTCTGGTCCGATACCATCACCGGCGAGAACTGCAATGTTTAATTTCATCTTATTTGATTTTTTATTGTTTATTGTTTGATTGATTAAAGCTTTTGCCCTTACAGGGCGCATTGCTAAATGCTATCTTATACCCAGGGTGTTACCCTGGGCTAGGAGCTTCTGCCCTTTCAGGGCGTGCTACTGAATAGAGACACACTACTCCATATCAAGATTTCGAGGCGATGCTGGCTGTTCATCGCTCTTATCTGCCTCATACATATTAAGCATTTTGAGCGTTGCCTTGATAGCTGCCTCCGTCTGGTCGGCATCCAAGCCGCGGGTGCGCCAGATGCGGTCGCCTTCACGCCAGGTAATGACGGTCTGGACGAGGGCATCGGTACGGCCACCAGGGGGGATGGTTACCTGATAGTTGTCGAGCTTAGGGAAGGTCTTGCCTAACTTCACCTTGTAGATGTTGCGAAGCGCCTTGACGAAGGCATCATACTGACCATCACCAGAGCTACGGTCTTCATACTCCTTACCCTCTATTTCTACCTTCACGCTGGCGATAGGCTTCAAACCATAGGATGTAGACACCATGTAACTGACCAGTTTTACCTTATCCTCAGGTGTGCTATGCTTCAGCACATCGCTGACGATGTATGGCAGGTCGTCCTGGGTTACCAGCTCCTTGCGGTCGCCGAGTTCGGTGATTCGCTTGGTCACAGCCTTGGTCTGCTCCGGAGTCAGCTCCAAGCCCAGCTCGTTAAGGTTCTGTACGATATTCGCCTTGCCGGAGTTCTTGCCCAACGCATACTCACGATGTCTGCCGAAACGCTCAGGCACCAGGTCGTTGCAATAAAGCTTGTCCTTGTTGTCGCCATCGGCATGCACACCAGCAACCTGAGTGAAGACGTTATCGCCCACCACAGGGGTATTTGGAGCCACGGCGATGCCGCTGTATCCTTCAACCAATCGGGAAATATCGTTCAGGCGGTCTTCCTTGATATTGGTCTTTGCCCCAAACATATCCTTCAGAATCACCTGTACGCTCGCCAAAGGCGCATTGCCGCAGCGCTCGCCCAAGCCATTCACGGTGACATGGAGACCCTTGGCACCGCTCAATACGGCTGCCAGCGAGTTGCTCACTGCCAAATCGTAGTCGTTGTGGGCATGGAAATCGAAGTGAGAGTTCGGATAACGGCGAACCATCTGACGCATATACTCCACACACTGCAATGGGTTCAGGATACCCAAAGTATCAGGCAGCAGGAAGCGCTTGATAGGCAACTTCACCAGCTCGTCCATCATCATGAAGAGATAGTCACGGCTGTCACGCATACCGCTCGACCAGTCCTCCAGATAGAGATTTACGGTGAAATTCTTGCTCAAAGCATAGTCGATGGTCTGCTTGATATGAGCGAGATGCTCCTCAGGCGACATCTTGAGC
>CAKQCH010000137.1:0-4791 GCA_934216735.1 uncultured Prevotella sp. | reverse complement strand
GACGTGAAGCGCAAGGCGCTTTCGGGCAAGAAGGCGGGCGACAAGAGAAGTTTTCTTCATCTGTTTGACTTGCAGAAGTTGTCGAAGGACGCTTACTTCTGCGATACCCTGGAGCCTACGTGGCGCAACCTGAAGGGTGTGGAATTGAAGCCCGAGGAAGAGAACGGCAAGTATAGCAGGGAGAGTGGCAAGGTGGCAAGAAAGATTCCGGGGCACACCGCCATCCCCGAGGGATCCTATCGGGTGGTCATCACGATGTCGCCGAGGTTCAAGCAGTGGCTGCCCTATCTGCAGGGCGTTCCTAACTTCGAGGGCATCCGCATCCATGCCGGCAACTATCCCGACGATACCCAGGGCTGCATCCTGGTGGGTGAGAACAAGCTGAAGGGCATGGTGGTGAACTCCCGCATCTGGCTTCACCGACTGATGAAGCTGATGGAGGAGGCGCAGCAGAAGGAGGAAGCCATCTGGATTACCATCATCTAGAAATATCGAAGAATTAGATGTAGGAGTATAAAATGAGGGTGCATCAGTAAGCTATCACGGCTTTGATACACCCTCTCGGTTTGTATGAAACAAAAATCTGAATCTAAATCGGACTGGAATATGAGCTTATTTCTCCAGAAGTTTCTTACTCATGTTGAGTGCAGCCTTCCGGCCATCTCCCATGGCGAGAATCACGGTGGCTCCACCTCTCACGATATCGCCTCCGGCATAGATCTGCCCGATGGAACTCTGCATCTCATCGTTCACGGCGATGGTGTTCTTCCTGCCAAGTTCCAGGCCCTCGATGCTCTGAGGAACCAGAGGGTTAGGACTCACGCCTACGGCTACAATCACCTGGTCGCATTCCAGGGTGATGGTCTTGCCCGTAGTCTCTGGGCGACGGCGACCGCTGGCATCCGGCTCGCCAAGCTGCATCACATCCAGCACCACAGCCTTTACGGCACCCTTCTCATCTGCCTCATACTCCTTAGGGTTATGCAGGGTGAAGAAGTTGATGCCTTCTTCCTTGGCATGCTTCACCTCTTCGAGACGGGCAGGCATCTCTGCCTCCGAACGGCGATATACCAAGGTTACCTCGGCTCCCAGACGCTTGGCGGTGCGGCAGCTGTCCATCGCTGTGTTTCCGCCACCTACTACCACCACCTTCTTGCCCAGGTTGATAGGGGTATCGGTATGTGGGTTGGCAGCATCCATCAGGTTTACACGGGTAAGATACTCGTTGGATGACATGATATTCAAGGCGTTCTCGCCAGGGATATTCATGAAGTTAGGAAGTCCGGCTCCCGAACCTACGAAGATGCCCTTGAAGCCCTGCTGCTCCAAATCCTTTACGGAGATGGTCTTGCCCACGATGCAGTCGGTGATGAATTTCACGCCCATCTTCTGGAGATTCTCAATCTCCACATCCACGATGGCATTTGGCAATCGGAACTCCGGGATGCCATATTTCAGCACGCCGCCTATCTCGTGCAGAGCCTCGAACACGGTGACGTCGAATCCCTTCTTCGCCATATCGCCTGCAAAGCTCAAACCGGCAGGACCCGAACCTACTACAGCTATCTTGATGCCGTTGGCCGGGTCGCATTCCGGTACGGAGATATTGCCGCTCTGACGCTCGTAGTCGGCTGCGAAACGCTCCAGATAGCCGATGGCCACGGCTGGCTCGTTCATCTTGAGGTGTACGCACTTGCTCTCGCACTGCTTCTCCTGCGGACAAACTCTACCGCAAACGGCTGGCAGGGCAGAGGTGTTCTTCAGAACCTTGGCGGCGGCAAGGAACTGGCCACGCTCGATGTTCTTGATGAAGGATGGGATGTTGATGCTCACTGGGCAGCCCTCCATGCAGGTAGGCTTAGGACAGTCGAGGCAGCGCTTCGCCTCGGTGAGTGCCATCTCCTTGGTCAGACCGATGTTTACTTCCTCGGTGCGGGTGGTAGCACGATATACCGGGTCCAGTTCCGGCATCTTCACACGCTCAATGGCGGTGCGCTCCTTGGCTTTCATCGAAGAGCGTAACTCCTTGCGCCACTCGGCATTGCGGTCGGTAAGTTCTTCTATGGATGCATCGGTAGGCTCCACATCCATCGTCACGTCTGTGGTCTCCTTCTTCTTCCCGGCATCCACTGTAGCCAGATGTTCCTCGAAGTGCTCCATCTCCTCGCGCTCCACATCCTTGAATGTGCCCATGCGCTTGAACATCTCGTCCCAATCTACCTGGGCGCCATCAAACTCAGGACCGTCGATGCAGACAAACTTGGTCTTGCCGCCGATGGTAAGGCGGCAGGCTCCGCACATGCCGGTGCCATCCACCATGATGGTGTTGAGCGATACATCGGTAGAGAGATTGTATTTCTGGGTGAGGAGGCAGCAGAACTTCATCATGATAGGAGGACCGATGGCGAACACCTTGTCGATGTGCTCCTGGTTGATGAGTTTCTCGATGCCCACGGTTACTACGCCTTTTTCGCCGTAGCTTCCGTCGTCGGTCATGATGATGAGTTCATCGCTGGATGCGCGCACCTCATCTTCCATGATGACGAGGTCTTTGCTTCTACCTGCAATCACGCTGAGTACTCGGTTGCCTGCGGCCTTCAGCGCCTTGATGATAGGGAGCATAGGAGCCACGCCCACGCCGCCACCGGCGCAGATTACGGTGCCGAAGTTCTCGATGTGGGTAGGGTTGCCGAGTGGTCCCACCACGTCGTGAATCTCATCGCCCTCGTTCAGTGTGCAGAGCTTGGTAGAGGAGAGGCCTACCTTCTGTACCACCAGCGTGATGGTGCCTTTCTCGATGTCGGCATCGGCGATGGTGAGCGGCATGCGCTCGCTGTTGTTATCTACACGGATAATCACAAAGTTGCCAGCCTTGCGGCTCTTGGCGATGAGTGGAGCTTCCACATCGAAACGGAATACCTTTTCTGAGTATTGTATTTTCTTGATAATCTTGTTCATTGGCTACTAACTTTTTATGTTGAATATTATCTGTTAATTCTCTTTCTTATTATTAGTTGTTATATGTTTGCTCATGGTATAGAAAACGCAAAAGGATAACTGCGGCCGCCTTGATGGGTAGCCGAAGTTATCCTCGTACAATATGTTTTATTTAAATTTTATCGAATGAATCGAATGAATCGATGTTTTATCGAATGAATCGAATTAATCGAAATTCTTGTCGTCGAGCATTTCGAATCCGCAGTAAGGAACCAATACCTTAGGTACGCGGATACCCTCTGGAGTCTGGTTGTTCTCCAGGATGGTTGCTACGATACGTGGCAAGGCGAGAGCAGAACCGTTAAGGGTGTGGCAAAGCTCAATCTTCTTGTCCTCTGCATGGCGATAGCGGCAGTGGAGACGGTTGGCCTGGTAGCTCTCGAAGTTAGATACTGATGAAACCTCCAGCCAGCGGCCCTGTGCTGCACTCCATGTCTCGAAGTCGTAGCAGATAGAAGATGTGAAGCTCATATCACCACCGCAGAGACGGAGGATGTGGTATGGCAACTCCAGCTTCTTCAAGAGACCCTCTACATGGTCGAGCATCTCGTTCAGGCTCTCGTAAGAGTGACCTGGCTTGTCGATGCGTACAATCTCTACCTTGTCAAACTGGTGCAGGCGGTTCAAGCCGCGAACGTCCTTACCGTAGCTACCAGCCTCACGGCGGAAGCAGGCAGAGTAAGCGCAGCGCTTGATAGGGAGATCCTTCTCGTCGAGGATAACATCACGGAAGATGTTGGTTACAGGAACCTCGGCTGTAGGGATGAGGAAGAGGTTGTCGAGATTAGCGTGATACATCTGACCCTCCTTGTCTGGCAACTGACCTGTGCCGCGACCGGAATCCTCGTTTA
Source organism: uncultured Prevotella sp. (assembly GCA_934216735.1). Taxonomy (GTDB): domain Bacteria; phylum Bacteroidota; class Bacteroidia; order Bacteroidales; family Bacteroidaceae; genus Prevotella. The sequence goes on along the minus strand of CAKQCH010000137.1, from coordinate 943 downwards.
CTACGTATGGAGGCTGAATCTCCAGGTATCCGCTCTTGCGGGCCTCATCGAGGAAGAATGCCTCGAGAGCACGCTGGAAGCGAGCCATCTTACCGATATATACTGGGAAACCGGCACCTGTAATCTTCACACCGAGGTCGAAGTCAACCAGGTTGTACTTCTTCAAGAGATCCCAGTGGCAGAGAGCGTCTGGGCCGAGGTTAGGCTTCTCGCCGCCTTCCTTTACAACCACGTTGTCTGCTGCATCCTTGCCCTCAGGAACCTGCTCGCAAGGGATGTTAGGGATTTCGAGCAACTGGTTGGTCATATCGTTCTGTGCCTTCTCCATGATTTCTTCAAGAGCCTTGGCGTCAGCCTTGAGCATAGCTACCTGAGCCTTAGCGCTCTCAGCTTCCTCTTTCTTGCCTTCCTTCATCAGGGCACCAATCTGCTTGGCAAACTGGTTAGCCTGCTGCTTGTTGTTATCCAGCTTCTGCTGAGCTTCGCGACGAATCTTGTCGTACTCCAAAACTTTCTCTACGGCCTCACGAGCATTTGGGAAATGCTTCTTTTCAAGACCTTTAACTACACGTTCAGTTTCTTCACTGATGAGTTTAAGTGTAAGCATAAAATTTCTTTTTAATATTAATTTTCCTATTTTGAAGGCAAAATTACAAAAAATATTTGTGATAGCGCAAAAAAAAGCCAACTTTTTTGCAGAGAAGGGTAGAATTAAAGTTTTTTCGTGGTTTTATGGGGGTAATAAAAGTAAAACGCCTGAAGTTTCGCAAGTAGTATTCTGCCGTCCCCGAAGGGGGCGAATGTGAATAACCGCTGGTGGAATGACCGTAGGGAATGGAACCTGCGGATAACGGATACACTCTCTAATCGTCCCCGAAGGGGGCGAACAGGAGCAAGACTGGATGTGGTTCGCCCCCTTCGGGGACGCTTTCTCCCTACTATT
>CAKQCH010000136.1:0-4836 GCA_934216735.1 uncultured Prevotella sp. | reverse complement strand
CCAGAAAGTCCACCGCCAGGCGTCCCTGCGGATTTGCAATCCGCAGTAAAAAAAGGTTCGACTTATCAAAACCGGGGGATTTGTAATCCCCCCCAATAAAACATAAATGCATTATGGAATATTACAACAAGCCCAAGCGCCCCAAGAAGCCGATGACAGAGCAGCAGGCTCTGCTGAAGCTCACCACCCTCTGCACACAAGCCGAACATTGCTCGCAGGAGATGATCGACAAGATGAAGAAGTGGGAACTGCCCGAGGATGCCATCGCCCGAAACATGGAATTCCTGACCCAGAAGAAGTTCATCGACGATGAACGCTTTGCCCGATTCTTTATCAACGACAAGATAAAGTACAACAAATGGGGACGCCGCAAGGTGGAGCAGGCCCTCTGGATGAAGCATATCCCGAAGGATATCTCCGACCCCATCTTCGAGGAAATCGAGGATGACATGTATATGGAAACCCTCCTCCCCCTCTTGAAAAGCAAATACAAGAGCATCAAGGCGAAGAACGACTACGAGCGATCGATGAAACTCATCCGCTTTGCCCTGGGAAGAGGCTACAGCATGGACGTCATCCACAAGTGCATCGACAAAATGAAAGAAGAAGATCTGATAGAAGGATGCAACTCAGTATTTTAGGGAAAATCATCAACCTGCTCCTGCCCCGCTATTGTCCCGTCTGCGACAACAGACTGCTGGGTTCGGAAGAGATGCTTTGCATAAATTGCCTCAAGCACCTCCCCCTCACCATGACCTGGAGCGACCCCTACGAAAACGAGATGGCAAAGATGTTCTGGGGGCGCATCCCCATAGAGCGATGCGCCGCACTCATCTACTACAGCAGCCACTCCAAGACCAGCAATGCCATCTACCAGCTGAAATATCACCATCGTCCCGATATCGGCACCTATCTGGGTAGGCTCATCGGAAGCAAGGGACTGGAAGTCAACTTCTTTGAAGGCATCGACGCCATCATCCCCATTCCCATTACCAGGAAAAGACAACAGGAGCGAGGCTACAACCAGAGCGAGGAGATAGCCAAGGGAATACAGGAAAAAACGGGACTCCCCATCATCACGGATGCCATCAGGCGAACTGTGTTTACAGAAAGTCAGACCCACAAAAGCAGATCTGAAAGACAGGAAAACGTAAAGCACGTGTTCCAGACATCAGCATTCTATCACGACGCCCAAGGCAAGCACCCCATCACCAATCTTGCCGGAAAGCATCTACTCATCATCGACGACGTCTGCACCACAGGCGCCACCCTCGTATCCTGCTGCGAAGAACTGCTCAAGGCGGGCAAGATGAAATTCAGCATCACCACCATCGGATGGACACACGATTAAAAATCTATAATTAATAAGCCATTTATGATGATTAATCATTTTTTTGTCGTACCTTTGCAGATATAAATTATAATTATTTAATCCTTATAGAATTATGGACAAACTGAAGAAAGAATTCGCATCTAAGTTATTGAAGGTTAAGGCTATCAAATTGCAGCCTAACGATCCATTCACATGGGCTTCTGGTTGGAAGTCACCATTCTATTGCGACAACCGCAAGACATTGTCTTTCCCAGAACTCCGCAACTATGTGAAGCTCGAACTCGTACATACCATCCTGGAGCAGTTCCCAGAGGCTGACGCAGTAGCTGGTGTTGCTACAGGTGCCATCGCACAGGGTGCATTGGTAGCCGACGAGTTGCACTTGCCTTTCGTTTACGTTCGTTCTAAACCAAAGGATCACGGTATGCAGAACCTCATCGAAGGCGAAATCGACCCTAAGGCTAAGGTTGTTGTAGTAGAAGACTTGATTTCTACCGGCGGCAGCTCACTCAAGGCAGTGGAGGCTCTCCGCAAGAACGGCAACGAGATTGTAGGTATGGTAGCTAGCTACACATACGGTTTCCCAGTAGCAGAGAAGGCATTCGCAGACGCTAACGTGAAGTTGGTTACTTTGACTGACTACGAGCACGTAGTGGCAGAGGCTTTGGAAACAGGCTACATCAAGCAGGAAGACGTAGAGTTGCTCCACAAGTGGCGCAAGGATCCAGCTAACTGGAAGAAGTAATTTTTGACCCATCAATAATGAGTACAAGTACATTCGAAAGTAATATCAAACAGATTCCTCACAAGCAGGAATCTGTTTTTAACACTTTGAGCGACCTCAACAACCTGCAGGTGCTCAAGGACCGCTTCGAGCAGGTGAAAGACCAGATTCCTGAGGACAAGAGAAAGGAAATGGAGAAACTCAAGGACCTGAGATTCGACAGCGATAGCATCACGATCAACGCCCCAATGGTGGGCGACCTGAAGATGCGCATCATCGACAGAGATTTTCCTAAAACCATCAAATTCGAGACAGAGAACAGCCCTATCCCGTTCAACTTCTGGATTCAGCTGCTCCCTACAGGAGAATTCTCATGCAAGATGAAGCTCACCATCAAGGCAGAGCTCAACATGTTTATCAAGGGTATGGTGAAGAAGCCATTGCAGGAAGGCATCGAGAAGATTGCAGACGCCCTGGCGATGATTCCATATCAGGATTAATAAAAAGATACAATTATGGCACATAAACTTTGGGAAAAGAACTTTGAAGTAAACAAGGAAATAGAACGATTCACCGTAGGCCGCGACCGTGAGCTCGACCTCTATCTCGCCAAGTACGACGTGCTGGGAAGTATGGCACACATCACCATGCTCGAAAGCATCGGACTCCTGGAGAAGGATGAGCTTACCCAGCTCCTCGCAGAATTGAAGAATATCTACGCCATCGCCGACAAGGGCGAGTTCGTTATCGAAGACGGCGTGGAGGATGTTCATTCCCAAGTAGAACTGATGCTCACCCAGAAACTGGGCGACATGGGTAAAAAGATTCATTCGGGAAGATCTCGCAACGACCAGGTGCTGGTAGACCTCAAACTCTTCACCCGTCATGAGTTGAAGGAGATTGTGGATGCCGTGAAGATTCTCTTCGACGAGCTGATTCAGAAGAGTAATCAGTACAAGGACGTATTGATGCCGGGCTACACCCACCTGCAGGTGGCAATGCCTTCATCTTTCGGACTCTGGTTTGGCGCTTATGCTGAGGGACTTGCCGACGACATGCTTTTCCTCCAGGCAGCTTACCGCATGACCAACCGCAACCCATTGGGTAGCGCAGCCGGTTATGGAAGTTCATTCCCACTGAACCGCACCATGACCACCGAGCTTCTCGGCTTCGACAGTATGGACTATAATGTGGTCTATGCCCAGATGGGCAGAGGAAAGATGGAACGCAACGTGGCTTTCGCCATGGCTACCGTGGCAGGAACACTGGCAAAGATGGCTTTCGACGCCTGCATGTTCAACTGCCAGAACTTCGGCTTCGTGAAGTTGCCTAAGGAGTGCACCACCGGTTCCAGCATCATGCCTCACAAGAAAAACCCAGATGTATTCGAGCTGATTCGCGCCAAGAGCAACAAGCTGCAGAGCTTGCCTCAGCAGGTGATGCTCATCATGAACAACCTGCCTGTGGGTTACTTCCGCGACCTTCAGATTATCAAGGAAGTGTTCCTTCCTGCCTTCGATGAGTTGAAAGACTGCCTACAGATGGCAGCTTACATCATCAACAAGATGGAGGTGAACGAGCACATCCTCGACGATCCTCGCTACGACCCAATGTTCTCCGTAGAAGAGGTGAACCAGCTTGCCGCCAACGGCATGCCTTTCCGTGATGCCTACAAGAAGGTGGGATTGGAAATCGAAGCGGGCGAATTCAAGCCAAACAAGGATATTCACCATACACACGAGGGAAGCATCGGCAATCTCTGCAACGACAAGATTCAGGAACTGATGGAGAAAACGCTCTCAGAGTTCCACTTCGAGCGCATGGAGAATGCCGAGAAAGACTTGCTGAAGTAAGCAGGCGTGTATCATCTGATGCCATCAAAGTAATCAAACTGAAGAAGAAATGTATATAATAAATAAGGTACATATATATTATAAGGTGAAGAGCATAGTTAACCAAGCTATGCTCTTGCTTTGTTTGTGCCTTCCGGCAGCAGCTATTCTGCTGGGCGGAAGCATCCTGTCATCATGCAATGCCGACAACAGCATCAGCACACGCTATCCCTGCCAATTCATCTTCAGAACCATCTATCACCCCGGCAGTACCATCGAGAATGCACTTCAGGGAGCAGGAACCTATACGATGGTAAGCGCCAAGAAGGTGAACGGAGCATGGAACCTCTACTCCACCCCCAACGACGGAAAGAACAAGACCGAGACCATCGTTCTCTCTACAGCCAAGGAGAATTATGCCAACTACAACTATCTGGGAGCGGGAAACGACCTGAAGGATGCCACGAAGAACGGCTTCATCATGGGCCTATCCAATTTTAACGGATACGTGGCTTGGGACAGACAATGCCTCAACTGCATCCTGCAATATGGCGGAACCAACTATCCGCTGGAATGGACCGGAAACAGGCAGTCGGTCATCTGCAACAAATGCAAAAGAGTGTATAGTTTGGAGAACGGAACCGTGACAAGTGGAGGAAAAACTAAGGAAGACAAGCAGCTGATGCAATACCGAGTAACTTACTCCGGCGTCATCGGAAGTGTGATTACAGTAGGAAATTAAAGGATTTTCATGCGATATTCCTAGAAAATCCACCTATTACAAAGAAAAAATGCGGCATTTTTCTTAAAATATGTAAACACATTTGGTGGATTCAAGAAATTATACTACCTTTGCACTCGCAATTAAGAAATGCGGAAATAGCTCAGTTGGTAGAGCACAACCTTGCCAAGGTTGGGGTCGCGGGTCCGAGTCCCGTTTTCCGCTC
>CAKQCH010000135.1:0-4845 GCA_934216735.1 uncultured Prevotella sp. | reverse complement strand
GGTATCGTAGATATCTCTTATGGCAGTTTCCTCGCCCGTATGTTCCAATTAAGGCAAAAAGCCGATTACAACTGCGCCTACGAAATTTCCGAAAATGACATTCTGGAAATTATTGGCTTATCACACGATTTTATAAAAGCCATATTAAACTTAGTCAAATAATTACTGATTGCCCTCCTCCACAATCTGTCCATCAAACAGGCGGATAGTACGATGGGCTATCTTGGCATCATGCTCATTATGCGTTACCATGACGATGGTGGTGCCCTCGTGGTTCAGCTCGGTAAGCAGATGCATCACCTCGGCTCCATTCTTGGAATCGAGGTTACCCGTAGGCTCATCGGCAAGGATAAGCTTCGGACCGAAGACTACGGCACGGGCAATGGCTACTCGCTGCTGCTGACCACCCGATAGCTGGTGAGGGAAGTGCTTGGCACGATGGCTGATGGCCATTCGCTTCATAATCGCCTGCACCTTTGCCTTGCGCTCCGCCTTCGGAATATTAAGGTAGGTAAGAGGAAGTTCGATGTTCTCCTCTACATTCAATTCATCTATCAGATTGAAGCTCTGGAACACAAATCCGATTTCTCCCTTTCTCACATCCGTGCGCTCCTTCTCCTTCAGGTTTGCCACCTCGTGATTACCCAGGAAATATTTTCCCGAAGTTGGGTTATCGAGCAAACCGAGGATGTTGAGCAAGGTGGATTTGCCGCAACCGGATGGTCCCATAATGGCAACAAACTCGCCGTCTTCTACTGTGAAAGATACATTATTTAAAGCAATCGTCTCCACATCTTCTGTGCGGAATGACTTGCAAAGATTCTCTATTTTTACCATTTTATTCAATGTTAAGTGTAATGTTGAATGTTAAATATTAAATTATTCATCCTTGAGATATTTCACAGGATTACTGTTAGCCACCTTGTAGCAGTTGATGATGACGGAAAGCCCAATGATGACGAGCAAGATGATGGTAACGCCAATAAACAGCAAAGGCGTCATCGTAATCTTCTCGCTAAACGACATGAGCCATTGTCTGGCAATCAGCCAAGCCCCCAAGTCGCCCACGATGATGCAAGGCAAGGCAATCTTCATGATGTCCTTCAGGAAGATGCGAAGAATATCCTTCACTTTCGCCCCGTTCACCTTTCTGATTGCAATCTCCTTGCGGCGGCGGTTCACCTCATCACTCGTATAACCCACCAATCCGAAGAGGGCGATGATCATCGTTACGATGCCTGCAACCAAGATTCCGTTGCGGAAATTGAGCTGGGAAGCATACTGTGCCTTGAACTCAGACTCATAGTCGAGTACCGTCACGGCATTATTTGGATACATCGACTGCACTTTATTCCTCAACTCAGTTAAGGCGTCTTCCGTCAGATTATTGAACTTGACAAGCATATAGGGAGCCGTCCAAGGAGCATAGAAGTAAACGAAAGACATATTCTTGAACTCCGCATCCTCAGAAGTAACTGCTCCGTATTTGATATTCTTGACAACACCACAAATCGTCATCGTTTCATCCTCATTACAATGTGAAGAAATCCAAACTCGCTTGCCTACAGCCCCATCTTTCCAATGTCCTAGTGTAGTTAATCTCTTAGCCAAAGCCTCATCAATAATCACTTGACGAGAACTGTCATTGCGTTCTGTAAAGAACGAACCTTGCACAAAGTCGATTCCCATCATTCTGAAATAGTTGTCATCCACTCCCCATGCATCATGGACAATCTGTAACGACTTTCTATCATCTGGCAACGACAAATTATTTCCATTTACCGCATAGCTTTCCAACGGAACAGAACAAGTAGAAGCAACCTCCTTTACATCCGGCATACGCTTGATTTCAGACAAACATCGACTGCGTTGATCGCCATTAATAGCATCCACATGTACGATAGCCACATTCTCAAAATTGTAACCAGGATTCATATTCACCATCAAGCTATACTGACGATTGACAACAAACAGCAAACTAAAGAGTAAGCCCGAAATAACGAACTGCACACCTAAAAGAGCTAACTTCCAACGGTTACGGTTTTCATTATATCCTCGGAATGCAATGGCAACGGGAATCTTATTGTAGAGCCAACCTGGAACCAATCCACCAACCAACAATACCAATAAACAGATGGAAACCAATATCCAACTGCCACGATTAAGCACCAACGTGCTTACCGGGGCAGAGAGGAAATTCTCGATGGTTCCCTTGCAAAGAAACACGAGAACAGCAGCAAGGATTACCGCCAACCCCACATGCACCAAAGCCTCGGAAAAGATGATGGCATGAATATTCTTTGGTTCTGCACCATAACATTTTCGGACAGCCATCTCACGAGAGCGAGTCACGAGATTTCCTACGATGATAAGCAGATAGTTCATCACGGAAGTGAAGAGCAACACGAAAGCTATAATGCCTAAAATCCATCCCATCATCTTGATATAAGAATTCTGGGTAAACACCTCGCTGAGTATAGTAAATTCATAGTCAAGGGTGAATCCTGGCGTTTGAGTCGCCTCTGCAGTAAAATGGTCTTTCTTCATTTTTTTGATGTAAGGACGAAGTTCACTTATCTCATGTCCTTTCGCCAAACGGATGTAAGAGAAATAGTTGTCATTTCCCACCCATTGATTTCTGCCATCATAACCCCAAAGGTCTCCTATACTGCATAAAGACACCAGAATTTGTCTGTTATGTAGAGATGCGCCCCAAGGAAAGCTTTCGAAAATGCCACCTATAGTGAATGTTTTGCCTGGATATTCAGGAATAGTAAAATGCTTGCCTACCACATTTCCTCCTATTTGCTCTGCCAATTTGGAATCAATCATGCAATATAGCGGACGAGATAAAGTTTCCTTTGCCTTTCCCATCAATATCTTTTGCGGGAAAATATCAAAGAAACAACTGTCTGCCATCAAAACGTTAGCCTCCATGCTGTTTTGATTTTCCAACTTACATTGTTCTTTATCCATATCAACAAATCTTGTTGCAGCCTCTACCATTGGAGCATAATCTTTCACACCAGGGGCAATCGCTCCAGATGTTTGGTTAAAACTAAAAGGTTTACTACCATTGAAGCTTGGCATACTGCCCACTTCTGAAATCTGGTACGTCCTTTCCCATCCTGGGAAATACGTATCGTAAGTCTGCTCGAAATAAATCTCGGCAATAATTACCGAACAGATTGCCAATCCGAGCGCCAGGCACAAGATCTTCACGAAGTTGTGCTGACCTCTTCGAGGCAGATTCTTGAATGCGTTAATAATATGATTCATATCAAATATCCTGTTTCAAGGGCGTTAGCCCAATTTATCACTAATCACTAATCACTAATCACTACTAATTAAAAACTAATAATTAAAAACTAATACATCATTATCCTTATAGGCTTCATAGCCGCTAACGATAACCTGCTCACCCGGCTCCAAGCCCTCAATCACCTCATAATACTGAGGATTCTGGCGACCGATGGTAATCTTGCGGCGATAAGCCTTCTTGCCACTCTTGTCTAAAACAAAAATCCATTGACCGCCCGTTACACTATAAAACGTGCCTTTGGGGATAATTATTGCCTGCTTCGACTGACCGAGCTGCAAATCTACATAATAAGTCTGACCAGTTCGGATGTTGCCAGGGCGAACACCTTTGAAGATGAAGTCGATGCGGAATCTGCCGTCTCTTACCTCGGGATAAACCTTGCGAACCTGCAGGAGATAATGCTTGCCGTTCTGGTCGAAAGTGGCAGTAAGTCCCGGTTTTACCCGGTCGATGTAATGCTCATCCACCTGCGCCTGCACCTTGAAATCGCTGAGGTCGTTGATGACTCCTATCTTCTGGCCGGCAGAAATGCTCTGTCCTAACTCCACATCGAGCAAACCAATCTCACCCGAAATAGTGCTGCGGATGTTCAGCTTCTCCTTGCGCTGGCGAACCAGCTGCACATTCTTCTGCATCGCTTCCAGATTATCGCCCATCTGATCCATCTGCGAACGGCGGAGCTGTGCATCCTTCTTCAATCGCTTGCTGATGAGCGCATGCTTCTTGACGGCAAGGTCGTAATCTTCCTTTGCCTTGAGATACTCCTCGCGCGAATTGAGTTCTTCCTTGTGCAACGCCTCCTGATGCTGATAGGAACGGCGCTTGGTAATGACATCCTGCGAAAGCGAAAGTTCCTCGTTGCTATTGTTCAGACGGTCCTGCTCCATCGAAATCTGGGTGTTGCGAAGCATATCCTGCTTTTCGGCAAGTTCGCTTTCGGCATTCAGAATCTCCAGGTCGAGATTCGAATTGCTCAATTTCACGATGACATCGCCCTTGTTCACGTGGGCGCCTTCATCCACCACTTTCTCCAGAACAATACCGCCTTCCTCGGAACTGATTTGCACCACGGAGATAGGAACCACCTGTCCATCCACCGAAACATAATCGTTGAACTGCGCCTTCTCCACGGTTCCGATGCTCAATCCCTTTCTGTCCACCTTCAGGGTGGAAGAGAAATTGCTCAATCCCAACCAAATGAGGACTGCGATCAAAACCGCTCCTCCGCCAATCCATGCCCAATACTTGCGAGGCACGAGATATTTTTTCTTTTCTATCTTTATATCCATAATTTATCTTATTAAATTTTCTCCCTGATAATAAGCAATCAGCCTCTGTTTGATGATGAGCAGCATCTGCATCTGGAGTTCCTTGATTCTGCTTTCCAGAAGCGTCTGGGCTGCGGTATGAAGGTCGAAGGTGGAAAGCATTCCTTCCTCAAACTTGCGGCTCGACATGTGATAGGCGAGCGAATCGGAGGCTACCTTCTTCTGCATCTGATGCAACTCCTTGGCGTAACCCTC
>CAKQCH010000134.1:0-4961 GCA_934216735.1 uncultured Prevotella sp. | reverse complement strand
AGGGCGACAAGTTTGTGTCCATAATTACCCAGGGCGATGCCCTGGGCTAGGAGCTTCTGCCCTTTCAGGGCGTGTGGGGGCTTACATGCGAAACTTGAGTTCTTTAAATTATGAAAGTTGCAGGATAACCGCCCCACTTGAACAATTCCTGACCTTGAATTCTACATTTTCTGCCAGATAAAGTCCCTGGTAGGGATGATTGAGGAAGAAAGAACCAGTAGATTCCCCATCCTTGATTTCTATCGTGAAGGATCCTGATAGAGCGATGAATACCTGTTTCGGGTGATGGATATCAGGATCAAGGGAAGTTCCGGCAGGCATGCCATAGCGCCATTCCACATGCTTGATATGGAATGGAATATTCTTCTGTTCCTCGGCAACGGTCAGGTTGCCGCGCGGGTCGAATATCTTCGGAAGCTGTATGATGTTAGCTATTTCTTGTTTCATATTAGAATAACGCTGATGGGGGGATTTTATTGTATAGGATGGTAGAGGTTTATGTTATCAAGTGGTAGGATAGGGGGAATAAAAAATTAGAGCAGCTATCTTCTCAGACAACTGCTCCATCTCAATAGGTATTAGTTTTCTTTAAGGTAAAAAGATTGTATTCAGGATAACGTTTGCAAAGGTACGAAATTTTGTTGGAATAAAAAAATAAAATGATAACTAATTTTGGAAAAACTTAAATTTTTAATAATTCCTGTCATGTTCATTTACTTTTTAGTGCAAATTGACAATTATTCCCCCAAAAAAAATAAAGCTTTTGCCCTTACAGGGCGACAGGCTTGCATCCATTATTACCCAGGGCGCTGCCCTGGGCTAGGAGCTTCTGCCCTTTCAGGGCGTGTGGGGAAGTACTTGCGAAAGTTTAGTATAGTGATGGAAAGAAGAGAGGGGATATAAAAGCAAAAAAGAGACCCTTTCACAAGGATCTCTTTCTTGAGGTGTCTAGCGGAGTCGAACCGCTCTACACGGTTTTGCAGACCGTTACCTAACCGCTCGGTTAAGACACCAAGGCAAAATTCTAATATAACTCCTAAATAAGGAGGATTTATAGACCGAGGTGTCTAGCGGAGTCGAACCGCTCTACACGGTTTTGCAGACCGTTACCTAACCGCTCGGTTAAGACACCTTGTAGAGTTATTTGCTGTCATTTCTGATAAGCGAGTGCAAAGGTACTACTTTTTTTTGAAACCACCAAATCTTTCGCCATCTTTTTTCGAAAATAATGAAAAAATCTTTAGAAACAATCAATTCTAATCATTTTTTCTTCTTCTTGCACTGCTCATAGAAAGCACAGCCCGCACACTTATAATTCCGGTCGTGGCACTGGTTCACCTTCTTCCACGCCCGATAAATACGAATGGCGGCATACACGATGCATGCCGCCAGTATCGTAAGAATGATGATATACTGAGTAGTCATCATATCAATTTCTCCTATAGCTAGAAAAACGCCGTCGTTTTAGCCTACAGCGTTGTAGCCATTTGTAGAGTTCTTGCGCATGATGTCACGGATGTTCATCTCATTGAATCCGTCGGCACGGTGCTGCTCTTCCAACTCCGCCTCCTCTTCGATGTCCTTTTCTGAGCGGGTGAAGGTGAAAGCCTTGTACTTAAATTCTGCGATAGCCCAACCTACGAGTGCTACCACGATCAATGCGATCAGTCCTAATAATGCTTCCATTTCTTTCTTTATTATATATAATAATGTGTAAATTCCAGTAACTCCAGCTTCCCGCGGCTTAGTAGTCTTCGTCAGCCACGTCCTCAGCATCGTCGAGTCCCAGGTTTTCAGGGTCCTCGAAGGTGGTGCGGTAGCTTTCCTCGGTCAGCTTGTCGTCATCGAATGCATCATCGTCCTCATCAGGATCGTTGTAGTGGTCCTCAATCTCTGGTGCATCCTCATCGTCATCCTCGTCTGGGTCGAGCAGGTCGTCGTTGCGGTCCAACTCGTCCTCATCCATGAATCTCATGCGAATCTTCTCCTGCTTTGGCTTCTCCTTGGCAAAGATAGCCTCCACCCAGGTACCCTTAGGCACCACGAGCACCTCGTAGTCGTCGGCGAGCTTCTTTTCATAGAGGCCACCCGGCTTCTTCAGGCGATCCTTAGGAAGGGTAGTGGTACTGATGTCGAAACCGCTCTCGATGATATCCTTGATACTCTGAGAAAGACTGTCCCAGCCACCGCCGAAGTTACGCTCCAATACTTCGATGAGCTTGGATGCGGTGATGTGACCGATGTTCTCGTAGGTGAGGTCGGTGACACGCATGATAGGGCGCTTCTTGATGGCAAACTTCTCGTTCTTGTCGTCGATGCGGAGAGTGCCGATCTTGAAACCGCGTTCAATCAACTTGTCGAGCACTTCAGTGCGGTCCACCTTCACTTGCTCAACTTCGAATGCACTGCGAATGATGTCGAGGTATCTACGCTGATTGTCCTTCAGGTCGTTGTCTTTCTCGGCAGCTTCCCAAAGGCGGAAAACATCATTCTCCTGGATATCCCAAACACTGCTTTTTGACAATGTTTTGAGGGTGATAGTCTTTTCTTGTTTCATTGTTATAAATGTTTTGAATGCAAAATTAAATACTTCTTTTTATATATCCAAATTTTCAGCCCGTTTTTTTTCTATTTCCACGATTTTTTTTCTTTTATCCCGATTTCTTGTGCACGTTTCATTTTTTTTCATTATCTTTGCAGCTAAAAATACCGAAGTAAAAAGAATTATAGAATGAGTGAACCGTTAGCAGAAAGAATGAGACCCCGGTCGCTTGCCGACTATGTGGGCCAGAAGCATCTGGTGGGGGAGGGTGCCGTGCTGCGCAGGATGATCGACGCAGGCCGCATTTCCTCTTTTATCCTCTGGGGACCTCCGGGCGTGGGCAAGACCACCCTGGCGCAGATTGTGGCGCAAACCCTGAAGGTGCCTTTCTATACCCTCTCTGCCGTAACCAGCGGCGTGAAGGATGTGCGCGAGGTGATTGAGCGTGCCAAGAGTGGAAGATTCTTCAACGCTGCTTCACCTATCTTGTTTATAGACGAAATCCACCGCTTCTCCAAGAGTCAGCAGGACTCCCTGCTGGGCGCAGTGGAGAAGGGCATTGTCACCCTGATTGGCGCCACCACCGAGAACCCGTCGTTCGAGGTAATCCGTCCGCTGCTCTCCCGATGCCAGCTCTACGTGCTCAAACCCCTGGAAAAGGAAGACCTGGAGGGACTCCTGCAGCGTGCCATCACCCAGGACGTGGAACTCAGCCAGAAGAAAATCCGTCTCAAGGAAACTGCGGCGATGCTCCGGTTCAGCGGAGGCGATGCCCGGAAGCTTCTCAATATCCTGGAACTGGTGGTGGAATCGGCAGAATCTGATGAGGTGGTCATCACCGACAAGATGGTAGAAGAACAGCTTCAGCAGAATCCCCTTGCCTACGACAAGCAGGGCGATATGCACTATGATATCATCTCCGCCTTCATCAAGAGTATCCGTGGCAGCGACCCCGATGCGGCGCTCTATTGGATGGCGCGCATGATAGAAGGAGGCGAAGACCCGCAGTTCATCGCCCGCAGAGTGGTAATCAGTGCGAGCGAGGATGTGGGACTGGCGAATCCGAATGCCCTGCTCCTGGCGAATGCCGCCTTCGATACGGTGATGAAGATAGGATGGCCCGAGGCGAGAATCGCCCTTGCCGAGGCGGTGGTCTACCTTGCCACCAGTCCCAAGAGCAACAGTGCCTACCTGGGCATCAACGATGCCATCGCCACCGTGAAGCAGACCGGCAATCTGCCTGTGCCGCTGCATATCCGCAATGCGCCGACCAAACTGATGAAGGACCTGGGCTATCACGACGGCTATAAATATCCGCACGATTATCCCGGTCATTTCACCGAGCAGCAGTATCTACCCGATGAACTGAAAGACGCCCGCTTCTGGCATCCGCAGCATTCTCCTTCCGAGGAGCGCCTGTACAACTGGATGGTAACATGCTGGGGAGAGAGGTTTAAGAGTTAAAAGTTTATAGTTGATAGAGCCTAGCGGGATTGCTATAAACTATAAAATTGTCAACTATAATAAATTACGAGAAAAAATGACTATTCATCAAGACCCGGAACTTGTCATGACGCTGCAGCGCATCATCGAGTTCATTGGAACCTTTGCATTTGCCCTTTCGGGCATCCGACTTGCCGCCAGCAAGCATTACGACTGGCTGGGTGGCTTTGTGTGTGGCGTGGCTGTGGCCATCGGCGGCGGAACCATCCGTGATGTGATGCTTGGCCAGCATCCCTTCTGGATGCTCAGCCCCATCTACCTTTTGTGTACGCTGTTTGCGCAACTGGTAGTCATCGTGTGCCACCATTATCTCAAGCGCCTCGACAACACGTGGTTTCTTTTCGATACCCTCGGCCTGGCACTGTTCAATATCGCCGGAATCCAGAAAACCCTCGATTGCGGTTTCCCGTTCTGGGTAGCCATCATCATGGGCTGCATCACGGGTTCCTTCGGCGGCGTAATCCGTGATGTGCTGCTCAACGAGGAGCCTGTCATCTTCCGTAAGGAGATTTATGCGATGGCATGCGTGCTGGGTGGCCTCTGCTATTGGGGATTAACCTTTCTGGGCATGAGCGTCTACATCACGTCCACCGCCTCATTCCTCACGGTCTGCATCATCCGTCTGCTAGCCGTGAAGTACCACATCTCGCTGCCTACGCTGCACGATGAAACGAATGAATAATTTATAATGAACTCAAGTTTCGCATGTAAGCTCCACACGCCCTGAAAGGGCAGAAGCTCTTAGCCCAGGGCATCGCCCTGGGTAATTATGGACACAAACTTGTCGCCCTGTAAGGGCAAAAGCTTTAAAATACTGGGCAATATACAAAGCTTTTGCCCTTTCAGGGCGCCTTGCTGATTGCCATTATACCCAGGGCGATGCCCTGGGCTAGGAGCTTTTGGGCCTTCAGCCCGT
>CAKQCH010000133.1:0-4996 GCA_934216735.1 uncultured Prevotella sp. | reverse complement strand
GTTCACGAAGATGTTCTCGTAAGATGGGTTAAACAAGTCACGCAAGAGAGCAACGGCTCTTCCGGTCTCCTCGAAGGCGATTTGCGGGCGCTGCTGGGTCTTCTGCACCTTGGCGATAGCATCCTCCCATCGCTTCACCAGGATTTTCAGCTCAGCATCGAGCTCAGCGACACGCTTACCCTCAGCCACAGTGCGGACAATGACACCGCAATTCTTTGGCTTGATGCTGTGAATGAGTTGCTTGAGTCGGGAGCGTTCTTCACCGCTTTTGATTTTCGACGAGACAGAAACTTTGTCACCGAATGGCATGAGTACCAGGTATCGACCTGCGAAAGAGATTTCGCCCGTAAGTCGAGGACCCTTGGTAGAGATTGGTTCTTTAACGATTTGCACCAGCACTTCCTGTCCCGCTTTCAGGACATTCTGAATGCTGCCGTCCTTTTCCAATTCAGGCATTTTGCTGGCTTTAGAGAATGGGAAAAGTTTCTTTCTGTCGCTCTGTACTTGTTTTAGATACTTCTGGTAGGAATTGAAATGACTTCCTAGATCAAGATAATGAAGAAAGGCGTCGCGTTCATAACCCACATCCACGAAGCAAGCGTTAAGTCCTGGCATCAGTTTCTTAACCTTTGCAATGTAGATGTTGCCCACAGAGAACGATGCCTCACGGGGTTCGTTCTGGTATTCCACCAGCTGCTTGTCCTCCATGAGTGCGATAGAGATGTCCTTCTGCTGGACGTCAATTACAACTTCGCTTGTCATACTCTTCAATAATCTTTTTACTTAAAGTTCTACTAATTACACTTTACAAAAAGGGGCATGCCAAACCATGTTGATATGACACGCCCCCTCAGTCTGACGAACCGACTGAGAGCAATGTTAGCTTCTAAATCGAAAGCTTACTTGCTCTTATGTCTGTTCTTACGTAATCTCTTTTTACGCTTGTGAGTAGCCATCTTGTGGCCCTTCTTTTTCTTTCCGTTTGGCATGATTTTAAAATTTTAAAAATATTGTTATTATTAAAAATGATATTGCTATCTTTTATTGCAGCGATTACTCAATTATTGAGCGTTCTGCATCTCCTCTACGAAGCTCTTTGCTGGCTTGAAGCTTGGAAGGTCGTGAGCTGGGATAGTGAGGGTTGTGTTCTTGGAGATGTTACGAGCGGTCTTGGCTGCACGGTGCTTGATGTTGAAGCTACCGAAACCACGCAAGTATACGTTCTCCTTGTTCTGGATGAGGCTCTTCTTCACCTCTTCCATGAACGACTCCACTACCATGCCTACTTCTTTCTTTGGCATACCCGTAGCGATTGCTACTTCGTTAATGATATCTGCTTTGGTCATTTCTTCTTTTATTTACTTTTATACTTTAATTATCTCAAATCGGTGTGCAAAGATACAAGTTTTTTGCGATATAACAAAATAGTTCGGGCTTTTTTTTGAAAAAAAATGCTCTAAGTATTTGCATATTAGGTTTTTATTATGTATTTTTGCACAAAAATAGGGAAATTATGGGTTTTAAGAGATATTTTTTGCTTTTCATAGGAGTGGCTTTCAGCGTGTTGTCGCTGGCTGCCAGCAGGGAGTGGAGCGCGCAGAATGTGCCGATTCCGTTCCTCAAGGATTCCACGCAGTATGTTTCCGATCCGGATGGATTGGTGGGGAAGGCGCAGAAGGATTCTGCCAACCTGTACCTGCAGAAACTGAAACTGGAGTGCGGGGTGCAGAACGTGCTCATCATCGTGGGCAAGGTGGAGAACCAGGATGCCTTCCGCATGGCGCAGGATGTGGGCAACAAGTATGGCATCGGATATAAGAAGAGCCGAAGAGGACTGGTCATCGTCATCGCAGTGGAAGACCATAAGTATTTCATTGCTCCGGGTAGCGGACTGGAAGGCGAGCTGACGGATGTGGACTGCGACGACATTGCCCGTGCCTGCATCGTGAAATACATGCGAGAGGATGACCCCGGCGAGGCTGTGGCATCCGTGAGCCGTGCTATATATAATAAGGTGAAGAGCGGACGCACCGGAATCGAATCGGTAGACGAGGGTACGGTGAATGGAGAAGAAGACTGGGCGCTGGTTATCATCCTCTTCCTTCTCTTCTTCGGAGTTCCGATTTATCACCTCGTCAGATATATCCTGGAGCAGGTGGGTGTGCTGAAGCCAAGACCTAAGGGAAAGGGTAGGGACCGGAATAGAAGAAGAAACGATGATGACGACTGGTTGCCGCCGTTCTTCATGGGTGGAGGCGGCTTCTCCGGAGGTGGAGGAGGCGGCTTCTCTGGCGGTTCCTTCGGCGGTGGTAGCTTCTCGGGCGGCGGATCCGGAGGAAGTTGGTAATCAATAAACACTAATATAATAATGTATAATCAATAAATAAAAAAAGAATTATGAAGAAAACAGGATGGATTATCTTAGGCGTCATCGTAGTGTTGGTGCTCTGGGTGTTCAGTGGTTATAATGGAATGGTGAGTGAGCAGGAGGCTGCTACCACCGAGTTGTCTAACATGCAGGCTCAGTATCAGCGCCGTGCCGACATGATGCCTCAGCTGGCTAAGATTGTGAAGGCGTATGCCAAGCACGAGAAGGAGACCTTCGAGGAGGTGACCAAGGCTCGTGCCTCTGTGGGACAGGTAAAACTGGATGTAAACAACCTTACCGAGGCTAGCATGAAGCAGTATGCTGCTGCCCAGGGCGAGTTGGCGAATGCCTTCTCCAAACTGATGCTGGTGGCAGAAAGATATCCTGAGCTGAAGGCGAGTGAGAACTTCAAGGCCCTTCAGGTGCAGGAGGAAGGCACGGAAAACCGCATCAGCGAGGCACGCCGCAAGTACAACGAGGCGGTACAGTCGTATAATCAGACCGTTAGAAAGATGCCTAACGCCATCATCGCCGGTCTCTTCCATTTCAATGTGATGCCAAAGTTCGAGGCAGCCGCAGGTGCCGAGAAGGCACCGGATTTGGATATCTAGTCACCGGATGAACCAGTAAGGAATCCGGCCAAAGGGAGATAAACATCCTTTTGGCTGGATTTTTTTTGTTTTCGCCCCCTTTCAATCTGTTACTATCGCAATATTTTATATATATTTTGTAGTTCAGATGAATCATATTTCAGATTTTCTTTGTATCTTTGCACAAAATTTGAGAAAAGTGATAGAAATGTCACGAAAATAATTGAAATTTCAATAAGGTTAATACAAATATGAAACAAACAAAGATTGTCGCTTCCATCAGCGATCGTAGATGCGATCAGGATTTCATCCGCAAACTCTTTTTTGCTGGCATGAACGTGGTTCGTATGAACACCGCACATGCCACAGAGGAAGGTATCCGTAACATTGTAAAGAACGTTAGAGCCGTATCTCCACACATCGGTATCATGATTGATACCAAGGGACCAGAGGTGCGCACCACCGACGTGAAGGAGCCTATACTGTATCATACTGGTGACGTGGTGAAAATCTTCGGTCGCCCAGAGATGGAGTCTTCTCACGACATCGTGAACCTGAGCTATCCTGATATTGCTGCCGATGTAAAGGTGGGCGATGACATCTTGTTTGATGACGGTGAGCTCGACATGAAGGTCATGGAGGTGCAGGGACCTATGCTCGTGGCTGAGGTGCAGAACGAGGGTACACTCGGTGCGCACAAGAGCGTGAACGTGCCAGGTGAGCACATCGACCTGCCTGCACTCACGGCAAAGGACCGCCGCAACATCGAACTTGCCATCGAGCTCGACATCGACTTCATCGCTCACTCCTTCGTGCGCAATGCCGCTGATGTAAAGGCCGTTCAGGATATCCTCGATGCTCACAACAGCGATATCAAGATCATCTCAAAGATTGAGAACCAGGAAGGTGTTGACAACATCGACGAGATCATCGACGCCTGCTACGGTATCATGATTGCCCGTGGTGACCTGGGTATCGAGGTGCCTATCGAGAAGATTCCTGGCATCCAGCGCCGCATCATCGCCAAGTGCGTGAAGGCCCAGAAGCCAGTGATCGTGGCTACACAGATGCTCCACACCATGATCAAGAACCCTCGTCCTACCCGTGCCGAGGTAACCGATATCGCCAATGCTATCTTCTATCGCACCGATGCCCTGATGCTTTCAGGCGAAACGGCAAGCGGTAAGTATCCGGTAGAGGCTGTGCAGACCATGGCCCGCATTGCCGAGCAGGCAGAGAAGGACAAGTCGCCTCTGAACGACATCAACCCAATGGAGGATGGCAAGATAGACCAGAAACTCTTCCTTGCTCACGCAGCTATCGAGGCTACCAAGCAGTTGGGCGTAGCAGGTATCATCACCGACGGTGAGACCGGTCAGACCGCCCGCGACCTTGCCGCCTTCCGTGGTCCGAACCCAGTGCTTGCCATCTGCTACAAGGAGAAGCTTCAGCGCTGGCTGAACCTGAGCTATGGTATCATCCCAATCCATCAGAAAGACTACGTGTCTTCAAAGGATATGTTTACTGCAGCGGTACGCATGCTTCGCCAGAAGGGCTACCTTGACGAAGAGGATAAGATAGCTTACCTGAGTGGTAGTTTCGGAGAAGGCGGCGGCACCACTTTCGTTGAAATCAACAAGGTGAAGAAGATTTTCGATAATAGTTATACCTTTAATTTGCCTTCAAATGGCGTTGAAGACAAGTAAAAAGGCTATTATTTTCTAAAAAATAATACGTTTCAGTAAATATTGGTGCAAAATATTTGCAGCATTCAAAAAAATGCTGTAATTTTGCACCGATATTTTATAAACGAAATTTGTTGATAATGAAAAAATTCATCTATTCAGCGCTTGTCGCTTTAACAATGGTCTTGATGCTCGGCAGTTGCGGTAGCACCAAGAACGTGGCTTATTTTCAAAATGCAGATTCTATCAGTTTGGCGGCTTCTAAGATGCTTTACGAGGCTAAGATCATGCCAAAGGACGAGTTGACCATCACCGTCATTACTACAGACCCTCAGGCTGCCATGCCTTTCAAC
>CAKQCH010000132.1:0-5089 GCA_934216735.1 uncultured Prevotella sp. | reverse complement strand
TTGGCTAGGTAATTCCCGCTATTAGGGCTTACTAGGGACTTGCACCCATTAGACAATGCTCATGCCGAGCATACTATAAAGATGGGGCGGGTTCCTTTTACGGAACTCGCCCCTCTTGCTTAATATTCCATCGAGAAGGTGATGCCTCTTCGCATCATATCCTTCACGGTTGGCTTCAGTCTTGTCAGGAAGCTCTCCCATGAACGGTTTTTCTGGAAACTCCATCCTGCCTCTGCCAAGGCAAGCGAACGAGGATATGCCTGATAGTAGATGCGCTCAGGCGAGTTGATACACTCGCTCCACAGGGTGCCGGCTACACCGAAGAGATTGTTCTTCTCGAAATCCTCGCCCATTCCCCAGGCTGGATCCAAATCGTAGGTTGCCTTCAGAGAAGTAACCGGCATACCCCAGTTTACCTCTGGCATATCGCCCTTCGCCATCGGATAGTCAAAATAGCAATGCTCTCCCGGACAGAGCAGGATGCGCGCATTGTTCTCTACGGCTGCCACCAAGGCCTCCTTGGTTAAGCCGGCACGCCATGCAAAGGTGACACATCCTGGCTGAATCTTCTTGAAATCAGTCTCATACCAGAACATCGGAGTCTTGTGATACTGGGTACGGAGCAAGTCGATGATGCGGTCGAAGAGATAGCCCTGCAACTTCCAGTTTTCCGAACGGTCGGTAGAGGTGATGCCGAGCTTCTTCTTCAAAGCCTGACACTTAGGACAGGTGGTCCAGCAGTCGAGTGCTGGATTTCCAGCCTCGTCGCCACCCAGATGGATGTACTCAGATGGGAAGACATCAGCCAGCTCCTTGAACACATTGCCCAGGAACTCGTAGGTAAACTCATTTCCGGCACAGAGCAGTTCATCCGATACGCCGCAGGTGGTGCGGATAGGCTTTCTCACGCCCTTGCAGGTAAGTTCCGGATAAACGCTGATGGCAGCCACTTCATGACCCGGCATCTCAATCTCAGGAACCACCTGGATATGATACTTGGCACAGTAGGCCACGAAATCGCGCATCTGTTCCTGGGTGTAATAGCCCTTGATAGGCATCAGCATATCGTCCATGCCCCAGCGGCTGCTCGCTTCGGCAGTGAGACGAGGATATTTCTTGATTTCGATGGTCCAAGCCTGGTCATCCACCAGATGCAGATGGAGCATGTTGAGCTTATAGCGTGCCATCTCCGGAACGAATGCCTTCAAATCCTCGTATGGAATGAAGATGCGGCATGGGTCTACCATCAGCTCTCTCACATGGGTGCGAGGCTGGTCTTTTACCACCAACTGAGGGATGGCATCGCAGCCTATCTTCGAAGCATCGCCACGAAGCAGCTGATCGAAAGTCATCAAGCCATAGAATACGCCCGTTGCGGTCTTGCCCTTGATAACCACACCCTTCTGCTGTATTTCCAGGGAGTATGCCTCCTTGTCTGGAAGGCTCTCGTCCAGGGCGAGGGTCATGGTGAGCAGACTGCCCTGCTTGGCGTTTCCGCCCTTCCTGGCATTCTTGCCATAAGCATCCAGCCCGCCAGTTCTTTCCTTCAGGATTCTCTCGGCATGCTCCTGCTCGTTGGCCAATCCGTCGGCAGCCACCACCTTCCAGTTTCCTGCCACCTGCAAAGGAGTCGCCTTGGCATTCACCTTCAGTTCCATCGGAGTTGGAATCAGACAAGCTTCGGGGTTGCAAACTTCCCTAACCTGCTTCACCTCGCCAAAGAAAGCGTTCCAGCCTGCCGCCTTGCGATAGAGTTTCTCGCTGCCCCTTGGCATCACCAGTTTCACACCACGCATATTGATTCCCGAGAAAGCCGTAGCGGCAGCCTTTGGCGGAATCTTGGAATTTACCTTGATGAGCTTAACTCCTTCAAGATTGGCAAAAGCGAACTCACCCAACTCTGGAGCACCATTGAAAGTAATGGTTTTCAGCTTCTTACAGCCCGAGAAGGCGGCAGCGCCCACCTTGGTTACACCCTGCGGAATCACCACTTCCTGCAGGTTATCGCAGGCAAAGAATGCCTGACTTCCTATCTCCTGCAACTGATTTGGCAGGATGATATGCTGCAGATGATGACGGGAATGGAAGGCGTTCTTCGGGAGAACAGGACAGGTAGCCTCGCTCAGGTCGAGGTCTCTCAACTGCCAGGCGAGATCGCGAAGCTGTCGGAAATCGGAATTTCTCGTGGTTGTCAAAGTTCCTGTCAACTTCAGGTTAACAGCTGCAGATTTCTTCTCGGCACTCAAATCTTTCATGTTGGCAACAGTCTGTGCCAACATGGAAGAAGCCAACAATGCCAAGACTGCAAAAGAAATAAATTTTCTCATACACTAAATGGTTTAAAGGTTTTATATTCTATTATCATTATTATTTCATACGAAATGAATCTTACTGCCGCTTTCCACGAAGGTGGAATTAACCAGGTCGATGTCCTTCCACATCTCCCACTCCTGGTTCAGGTCGGCAAGAGCTGCCACATCTTCGCCACTCGTAAAGAGGCGCTCTATCATCACGCCATAAGTGAGATGATCTATCTTCTCTATCGGATGCAGCACGATAGATTCCTCGAAGCTTCCTCTCTTCTCCAACCTTATCTCTACCAGCAACTTAGCCTTCAAGAGTTCGTTCACAGCCCTGTTGATGAGCTGCTGCGGAATCCTCGTTATCTGATGCATCTGCTGAGGCGAATAAGCCGGTTTACCCTCGTTGAAGCGATGGCAAACCAGATGCATCACCACGGCGCAGACCTTGATGCGGTGCTCCAACTTCACATGGTCGTACTTCAAATCCAGATCGTAATGATGCAGATTCTGATTGGTATAGCAGAGCAAGGCTCCGAATACCACAATCGCCCACGAAATCTGAAGCCACAGCAGGAAAAGCGGAATTGCTGCCAGCGAACCGTAGATGACGTTGTAGCTGGAAAGGAACACCTGCAGATAGATGTAGCCATACTGCAATGCCGTCATGCTGACACCTGCCAGGAACGATGGCACCAGGGTGCTTCGAAACCGGATATAGGTGTTCGGAATCACGCAATAGCAGAACACGAAGAAGAAGAACATCGGGACGAATGCCGCCAGATGCAGGAGAAACGACGGAATCGCCTCGCCCATATCAGCAATCTTGTCTACATCGTCTATCACATTCACTGTCCATACATTGATGAACGACGCAAAGAGTATCATCATGCCCAAGCCGAAGAGGATGGTTGGATACTGGGTAACAATCTGCTTCCACGAACGCTCGCCCGTATGCCAGATGTCGTCGAAGGTAAGCTCTATCTTCTGCATCAGCGAGATGATGGTATAGAGAAACATCACGATACCCGTACCGATGATATAGTTGCTCTGCGTGTTCTCTATGTAATTATGAACGAAGTTCACGATGGTCTGAGCCACAACGGGTTGCGCCTCGAAAGTGCTCGAAATCCACGATTCGAGCAGGGCGGTGTAGCCGAAGCCACGGGCAATGACAAACATCATCGCCATAAACGGAATCAGCGCCATGAACGAGGCGAAGGTCAGCGCCGCCACATCCCTAGCCCACATATCCTTGACGTAGAAGATGCGACCAGCAAGCATACCCATCTTGATCCAAGACTTCAACTTGCCCCGGAAATCCTGGATATTGGAAGAATTGAACTCCCTGATATCCTCGTAAAAGCCTATGATTCTGTCTATTATTCCCATTAGCTATCGGTTTTCATTGTCTTCAAGCAACAAATCCCCTCACAACACCATTCTGATGCCATGAAGGGATTTGCCTTAGTATTTTGCTTAAGTTGCTACTTTATGGATTAGTAGAACTTGAAGTAGTTGCGAGCGTTGTTGTAAGAGATGTCCTCTACCATGCGAGAGAGGCTCTCCATGTCGTTAGGAAGCAAGCCCTTCTCTACATCATTGCCGAGGAGGTTGCAGAGCAAACGACGGAAGTACTCGTGACGTGGGTAGCTGAGGAATGAACGTGAGTCTGTCAGCATACCTACGAAACGGCTCAAGAGGCCCAATACAGAGAGTGCGTTCATCTGACGGGTCATACCATCGAGCTGATCGTTGAACCACCAGCCTGAACCGAACTGGATTTTGCCTGGGCAAGAACCATCCTGGAAGTTACCCAGCATAGTAGCGATTACCTCGTTGGCACATGGGTTCAATGTATAGAGGATAGTACGTGTCAACTTGCCCTCCATGTTCAACTCGTTCAGGAAGCTGCTCATAGCCTTGGCTGTGGTGAATTCACCGATAGAGTCGAAACCAGTATCAGCACCCAACTTATTGTACATCAATGTATTGTTGTCGCGGATAGCACCATAGTGGTACTGCTGAGTCCAGTCGGCAGCGTGATCCATCTCAGCGCAAACCTTCAGGAAGGCATGCTTGTACTGGCGGATTTCGAGAGCAGAGAGCTGCTGGCCACGCATAGCCTTGCCGAAGATAGTCTCAATCTGAGAATCTGTGTATGGCTCATCGTAGAACTCCTCGATACCATGGTCGCTCAACTTGCAGCCGTTCTCTGTAAAGAAGTCGTGACGCTTCTGCAGAGCATCTACCATATCCTGGAATGTAGTGAGGGTAACACCAGCTACCTCACCCAGCTTGTTCATATACTCAGCGAAGTCTGGCTTCTCGATGTTCATCGCCTTGTCAGGACGCCAAGCAGGAATCATCTTGATTTCGAAACCGCTCTCGCGGGTCTGCTTGTGGTAGCGCAGGTCGTCGATTGGGTCGTCTGTTGTACAAACGCACTCCACGTTGTAGTGGCGCATCAAGCCACGGGCGCTGAACTCAGGCAGCTGCAACTTCTCGTTACACTCGTCGTAAATCTCACGGGCTGTCTTAGGGCTCAGCTGCTTGTCGATACCGAAGGCAGTCTTAAGCTCCAGATGAGTCCAGTGATACAGAGGGTTACGGAATGTATATGGTACAGTCTCTGCCCATTTCTCGAACTTCTCCCAGTCGCTGGTATCAGTACCCGTGCAGAAGCGCTCATCTACACCATTGGTACGCATAGCACGCCACTTGTAGTGGTCACCACCGAGCCAGAGTTCTGTAATGCTCTTGAACTTGTGATCATTAGCTACCATCTC
>CAKQCH010000131.1:0-5178 GCA_934216735.1 uncultured Prevotella sp. | reverse complement strand
AGGGCGCTTAGCTCAGCTGGTTTAGAGCATCTGCCTTACAAGCAGAGGGTCGGCGGTTCGAATCCGTCAGCGCCCACGAAACTTGGTTTTCGTGATTTTAATTTTAGAACGAACATTTATTTGTCATAAGGGCGCTTAGCTCAGCTGGTTTAGAGCATCTGCCTTACAAGCAGAGGGTCGGCGGTTCGAATCCGTCAGCGCCCACGAAACTTGGTTTTCGTGATTTTAATTTTAGAACGAACATTTATTTGTCATAAGGGCGCTTAGCTCAGCTGGTTTAGAGCATCTGCCTTACAAGCAGAGGGTCGGCGGTTCGAATCCGTCAGCGCCCACCCTTATGAAGGTCTTCCAACAAAAGTTGGGAGACCTTTTTGTTTTAATTAAAGCTAAATAATTCCTTATTTTTCTGTTTTTTCAAAGGAATTGCTTAACTTTGCACCCTATATTATATATAATACGTATTATTAATTATTATGGATTTAGATTTATTGACTGCCATATCACCTATTGATGGTCGTTACAGGGGAAAAACAGAGCAACTCGCTAACTACTTTTCAGAGTATGCTCTCATTCGTTATCGCGTGCGCGTAGAGATTGAGTACTTCATTACTTTATGCGAATTGCCTTTGCCACAGTTGGCTTCATTCGACAAGCAGCTGTTTGAGCGTTTGCGTGACATCTATCGCAATCTCGACGAGAAGGAAGCACAGCGTGTGAAAGACATTGAGAAGATTACCAACCATGACGTGAAAGCCGTTGAGTACTTCATCAAGGAAGAGTTCGACAAGATTGGTGGCTTGGATGCCTACAAGGAGTTTATCCACTTCGGTTTGACATCTCAGGACATCAACAATACCAGTGTGCCTCTCTCTGTGAAGGAGGCTTTGGAAGAGTGCTTCTACCCACAGGTAGAGGAGTTGATTGCACAGCTCCAGACTTACGCTGATGAGTGGAAGGATGTTCCTATGTTGGCAAAGACTCATGGTCAGCCTGCATCTCCAACCCGCTTGGGCAAGGAAATCATGGTTTACGTTTATCGTCTCACTGAGCAGCTCGAGTCTTTGAAGGCTTGCAAGATTACAGCTAAGTTTGGTGGTGCCACTGGTAACTACAATGCTCATCATGTGGCTTATCCAGAGTACGACTGGCGTGCCTTCGGCAACAAGTTCGTAAGCGAGAAGCTGGGCTTGGAGCGCGAGCAATATACCACACAGATCAGCAACTATGATCATCTGGGTTCCATCTTTGATGCCATCCGCAGAATCAATACCATCATCATCGACTTGGACCGTGACTTCTGGATGTACATCTCTATGGATTACTTCAAGCAGAAGATCAAGGCTGGCGAGGTAGGTTCCAGTGCGATGCCACACAAGGTAAACCCTATCGATTACGAGAATAGTGAGGGTAACCTCGGTATTGCCAATGCCATTCTCCAGTTCCTGGCACAGAAGCTTCCAGTAAGCCGCTTGCAGCGTGACCTTACCGACAGCACCGTGCTCCGCAACATCGGTGTGCCTCTCGGTCACAGTGTCATCGCCATCCAGAGCACATTGAAGGGCTTGCGCAAGCTCATCCTCCACGAGGAGAAATTGCAGGAAGATTTGAATAATACATGGGCTGTAGTGGCTGAGGCTATCCAGACCATCCTTCGCCGTGAGGCTTATCCTCATCCATACGAGGCATTGAAGGCTCTCACCCGTACCAATACCCACATGACCGAGGAGACCATCCACGAGTTTATCAAGGGATTGAACGTGAGCGACAGCGTGAAGGCTGAGCTGATGGCTATCACTCCAAGTAATTATACAGGTATATTTTAAGTATTATCTGATCCCCTAAGGGCAGGAAAAGTACAGACATATCATATCAAGTTTAAATATAAATAATAAGATTTATTAACCCGGCCGTGAGGCTTTTATTTAAGAAGTAATATGGATTCAGAAATCGAAAACAAACCACAGAGTCAATCGTCAGGCAGCGAGAACACCCGAGAGGGCTTCAGCGCAGGCGGTTATCAGAAGAGTTATCGTAGTGTAGGTCGCTCACAGCGTCCACGTATTAACAGTCATCGCCCATCTTATGGCAGCGATAGAAGTAGTAACAGCAGTAGCGAGGGTGGCTTCCGTCCAGAAGGATTCGGAGCTGGCCTGCAGGGTAATTCGGGCAGCAGCGATCGTCCACAGCGCAGCAGCTATGGCAGCAGCAGCCGTGGTGGCTATGGCCGTCCACAGGGTGGCTACAACAGCAACCGTGGTGGCAGCAGCTATGGTAACAGCCGTGGCGGTGGTTATGGCCGTCCACAGGGTGGCTACAACAGCCGTCCTCAGCAGGGTGGTTACAATAGCCGTCCTCGTTTCAACAATAATGCAGAAGGTGACGACCAGCATCAGTCTAATGGTGGTTACCAGCCACGTCAGCAGGGTGGCTACGGCCGTCCACAGGGTGGTGGCTACAACAGCAACCGTGGCGGTGGTTACGGCAACAACCGCGGTGGTGGCTATAACAGCAACAACCGTGGCGGTGGCTATGGCAACAACCGTGGTGGTGGCTATAACAGCAACAACCGTGGCGGTGGCTATGGCAACAACCGTGGTGGTGGCTATAACAACAACCGTGGTGGCGGCTTCCGCCAGCACACTCCTGGATACGATCCAAATGCTAAGTATAGCATGAAGAAGCGCATCGAGTACAAGGAGGAGAATATCGACCCAACAGAGCCATTGCGCTTGAACAAGTTCCTTGCCAATGCTGGTGTATGCTCTCGCCGTGAGGCTGATGAGTTCATCCAGGCTGGTCTGGTAACTGTCAATGGTGAGGTAGTTACCGAGTTGGGTACCAAGATTCTTCGCACCGACGAGGTGAAGTTCCACGATGCAGTGGTATCTTTGGAGAAGAAGGTATATGTATTGCTCAACAAGCCAAAGGATTACGTGACTACCAGCGATGATCCTCAGCAGCGCAAGACTGTGATGGACCTCGTGAAGGATGTATGCCCTGAGCGTATCTATCCTGTAGGTCGTCTCGACCGTAACACAACAGGTGTGCTCCTGTTGACCAACGATGGTGACCTGGCTTCTAAGTTGACTCATCCTAAGTTCTTGAAGAAGAAGGTTTATCACGTACACCTCGACAAGAACCTCACTTCTCACGATATGGATCAGATTCGTGAGGGTATTACCTTGGATGACGGCGAGATCAAGGCAGACGCTATCGAGTATGCTGACGATCGCGACAAGTCACAGGTAGGCATCGAGATTCACAGTGGCAAGAACCGTATCGTTCGCCGTATCTTCGAGAGCCTCGGTTATCGTGTAACCAAGTTGGACCGTGTACAGTTTGCAGGTTTGACCAAGAAGAACCTCCGTCGTGGTGACTGGCGCTTCCTTACAGAGAAGGAAGTTGACATGCTCCGCATGGGTGCTTTTGAATAAGGAACATATCAAATTATAAGAAAGGAGACTAGTCTTTAGTCTCCTTTTTAACCTATTAATTAACAATGGAAAAAGTAAAAAGAACTAAAGTCGTTGACTTGCTCAAGAGCACAGCCTACGACTCAATCGTGAATGTTAAGGGATGGGTTCGTACCCATCGTAGTAGCAAAGCAGTCGATTTTATCGCTCTTAACGATGGTTCTACTATTAATAATATTCAGATAGTAGTCGACCCATCAAAGGTCGATGAGAATCAGCTCCGCCAGATTACCACTGGTGCCTGCATCAGCGTAGTAGGTACCTTGGTAGAGAGCCAGGGCGCCGGTCAGAGTGTTGAGATTCAGTGCGAAAGCATCGAAATCTACGGTCTCTGCGGCAGCGACTATCCAATGCAGAAGAAGGGACAGAGCTTCGAGTACATGCGTCAGTATGCTCACCTCCGTCTTCGTACCAACACCTTTGGTGCCGTGATGCGTATCCGCCACAACATGGCGATGGCTATCCACACCTACTTCCACGAGCATGGATATTTCTATTTCAATACTCCTCTCATCACAGCCAGCGACTGTGAGGGTGCAGGTCAGATGTTCCAGGTTACAACCAAGAACCTCTACAACCTGAAGAAGACCGAGGATGGCAAGATTGACTATTCTGATGATTTCTTCGGCAAGCAGACTTCACTGACCGTTTCTGGCCAGTTGGAGGGTGAGCTGGGTGCCACAGCACTCGGTGCTATCTATACCTTCGGTCCTACCTTCCGTGCAGAGAATAGTAACACTCCTCGCCACCTGGCTGAGTTCTGGATGGTTGAGCCAGAGGTTGCGTTCCTGGATATGGATGGTTTGATGGAGTTGGAGGAAGACTTCATCAAGTATTGTATCCGTTGGGCACTGGAGCACTGCAAGGACGACCTTGCTTTCTTGAACAAGATGATCGACAAGGGCTTGATTGCTCGTTTGGAGGGCGTATTGAATTCCGATTTCGTTCATCTCCCATATACCGAGGGTATCCGCATCCTTCAGGAGGCTATCGCCAAGGGCAAGAAGTTTGAGTTCCCATGCGAGTGGGGTGACGACCTGGCTTCAGAGCACGAGCGCTTCCTTGTAGAGGAGCACTTCAAGCGTCCTGTTATCATGACCAACTATCCTAAGGCTATCAAGGCATTCTATATGAAGATAGACGAGGAGGAGAGCGGCTTCGGCGGCAAGAGCGGTCAGACCGTTCAGGGTACCGACGTACTGTTCCCACAGATTGGTGAGATTATCGGCGGTTCTGTTCGTGAGGAGAGCTACGATAAGTTGATGGGTGAGATTGAGGCTCGCAACATCCCTATGAAGGATATGAGCTGGTATCTTGATACCCGTAAGTACGGTTCATGCCCACACGCAGGTTTCGGTCTCGGTTTCGAGCGTCTGATTCTCTTCGTAACCGGTATGCAGAACATCCGCGACGTGATTCCGTTCCCACGTACACCAAAGAATGCAGAGTTCTAAAGAATAAGATAGATAATGTCTTTTTTCTTCGTAGAATGACGAGGATTAGGGCAAAACATAAAATAAGTGACTATTTATTTTGTGTTTTGCCCTTTTTGTTGTATATTTGCAAAGTGTTAAAAAATAAGGGATTATGAAACGAGCTAAAAGAATACCTTACGGAGTGTCTGACTTCATCGACATCATAGAGAGAAATCAATATTATGTCGATAAGACGATGTATATACCCAAGTTAGAGGATGAGCCTGATG
>CAKQCH010000130.1:0-5241 GCA_934216735.1 uncultured Prevotella sp. | reverse complement strand
CTTCAACCCTGTGCGCTATCCGGAGCGTGCGCGCGACAGAAGAAACGTGGTGCTCTCGCAGATGGAGAAGGCAGGCTATCTGAGCAGCAGCGAATACAGCCAGTATGCGGCTGAACCGCTCACGCTCAACTTCCACCGCACCGACCACAAGGACGGTTCTGCCACTTATCTGCGTGAATATCTGCGCAAATATATGATGGCTACCCGCCCTGAGAGGAAGGATTATGCATCGTGGAACTATGCGCAGTTTGTAACCGATTCCATCCTCTGGAACACCGACCCATTGTTTGGCTGGTGCAACAAGAACTATAAGAAAGACGGTTCGCCATACAATATCTACAGCGACGGACTGAAGGTGTTTACCACCATCGACAGCCGCATGCAGCGATATGCCGAAGAGGCCGTGTATCAGCATGTGGCACGCTATCTGCAGCCAGCCTTCAGCAAGGAAGTGGCACGCAAGCCTAGTTCGCCATACAGCGACAAGCTGACGCCGAAGCAGATTAAGGTGATATTGAACCGCAGCGTAACCCAGAGCGAGCGCTATCGCCAGATGAAGGAGGAGGGATGCTCGGAGCAGGAGATTCACGATGCCTTCAGAAAGAAGATTCCGATGACCGTGTTCACCTATCACGGCGACATCGACACGATGATGAGTCCGCTGGATTCCATCCGATACTACAAGACCTTCCTGCGCAGCGGCTTCATGAGCATGGACCCGAAGACGGGTGCTGTGAAGGCGTATGTGGGAGGATTGGACTATACTCACTTTATGTACGATATGGTGAGTCTGGGAAGACGCCAGGTGGGTTCTACCATCAAGCCATTCCTCTACAGTCTGGCAATGGAGAACGGATTCTCGCCTTGCGATATGGCACCAAACCGCCAGCAGACTTACATGGTGGCAGGCAGACCATGGACGCCTAGAAATGCCAACCATTCGAGATACGGCCAGATGGTGCCGCTGAGCTGGGGATTGGCGCAGAGTAACAACTGGATAAGTGCTTATCTGATGAGCAAGCTGAACCCGTCGCAGTTTGTCC
This sequence comes from uncultured Prevotella sp., assembly GCA_934216735.1. Lineage (GTDB taxonomy): Bacteria > Bacteroidota > Bacteroidia > Bacteroidales > Bacteroidaceae > Prevotella. Next base: position 4,198 of record CAKQCH010000130.1, on the reverse strand, counting down.
AGCTCTTGCACGACTACGGCATCAATAACCCTGATATTCACGCTTCTATGAGCTTGTGTCTGGGTCCGTGCGAGGTGAGCGTGAGCGAGATGGTGAGTGCCTATACCGCCTTTGCCAACCACGGCATCCGTACGGCTCCGATGTTCGTGAGCCGCATCGAGGACAACGAGGGTAACACCATCGCCACCTTCCAGCCGAGAATGAACGAGGTGATCAGTGCCGACAACGCCATGAAGATGCTCTACATGATGATGGGCGTGGTGGATAACGGTACGGCAGGACGCCTGCGCTACAGATATAAGCTGGAGGGCCAGATTGGTGCCAAGACGGGTACTACCAACAACAACAGTGACGGTTGGTTCATCGCCTTTACGCCGCAGCTGGTGAGCGGTTGCTGGGTAGGCGGCGAGGAGCGTGATATCCACTTCGACTCGATGAGTATGGGTCAGGGTGCCACCATGGCATTGCCTATCTGGGCTATCTTCATGAAGAAGGTTTATGCCGACCCATCGCTGGGATACAGTCCTACCGTGAAGTTCGATATGCCAGCCGATTACAACCCATGCTATCATGCGGGCAGCGGCGGCGAGCAGGACACCTTTGAGAAGGTGGATGCCATCGACGAAGTATTTGAATAAAAGGCTTGGGGGCGTATTCCCCAAGGCATCATAAAAAAGGCTATCCGCCGTTTTTGCCTCTATTTCTTTTAAATAGTGCAAAAATGGCGGATGTTTTTTGTTTATCTGCAATATTTTTTGTATTTTTGCAAAGTTTTAGGGCTATAGTGCGCAACGGGGCAGAAATGCAGGGGCGCAGTCCTGGCATCTGACAATGAGAAAATAATAAAAAAACATCATAATGAACGTTTCATACAAATGGCTTAAAGAATACGTCGATTTCGACCTGACACCACAGGAGACAGCCGATGCGCTGACCTCTTGCGGACTCGAAGTGGACGCTTTGGAGGAAGTTCAGTCTATCAAGGGTGGACTGAAGGGACTCTATGTAGGTAAAGTGTTGACATGCGAGGCGCATCCTAACAGCGACCACCTGCACGTTACAACCGTTGACCTGGGCAAGGGCGAGCCACAGCAGATTGTCTGCGGTGCGCCTAACGTGGCTGCCGGTCAGAAGGTAATCGTTGCCGACCTGGGCTGCGTGCTCTACGACGGCGACCAGAGTTTTACCATCAAGAAGAGCAAGCTGCGCGGTGTGGAGAGCTTGGGTATGATCTGCGCTGAGGATGAGATTGGCGTGGGTACTTCTCACGACGGTATCATCGTGCTCCCTGAGGATGCACCTGTAGGTCAGCCTGCTGCCGAGTACTATCACCTGGAGAGCGACTGGCTCATCGAGATTGATATCACTGCCAACCGTGCCGATGCACTCGGCCATTGGGGTGTGGCTCGCGACCTCTATGCCTGGTTGAAGCAGAACGGCTATGAAACCAGTCTGCATCGCCCATCTTGCGATGAATTCGTAGTAGACAACGAGGATCTTCCTATCGATGTAGAGATTGAAAATACCGAGGCTTGCAAGCGCTATGCCTGCGTTAGCATCACCGACTGCGAGGTGAAGGAGAGCCCTAAGTGGTTGCAGGATAAGCTGAACATCATCGGGCTCAGACCAATCAACAATATCGTGGATATCACCAACTACATCATGATGGCATACGGTCAGCCATTGCACTGCTTCGATGCCGACATGGTTACCGGTCATAAGATTGTAGTCCGCACCCAGCCAGAGGGCACCAAGTTCATCACTCTGGATGGCGAGGAGCACACCCTGGGTGAGCACGACCTGAGCATCTGCAATGCTGAGGAGCCTATGTGTATCGCCGGTATCTTCGGCGGTAAGGGTTCCGGTACTTACGAGACCACCAAGAGCGTGGTTCTGGAGAGTGCTTACTTCCACCCAACATGGATTCGCAAGAGCGCTCGCCGTCATGGCTTGAGCACAGATGCCAGCTACCGTTTTGAGCGTGGCGTAGATCCAAACGGACAGATTTATGCATTGAAGCAGGCAGCTATCCTCTGCAAGCAGTTGGCTGGCGGCAAGATTTCCATGCAGATCAAGGATGTATATCCAGAGCCAATGCAGGATTTCCCAGTTCGCTTGAACTATGAGTATGCGCACCGCCTCATCGGTAAGGAGATTGGTGCTGAGACTATCAAGAGCATCGCCACATCTCTAGAGATGAAGATCGTGAAGGAGGATGCTGAGGGTATCGACCTGCTGGTTCCTGCTTATCGTGTGGATGTTCAGCGTCCTTGCGACGTGGTAGAGGATATCCTCCGTATCTACGGATATAATAATGTGGAGATTCCAACCCAGTTGAAGAGCTCCCTGACTGTTCAGGGCGATGAGGACAAGGCTTATCACAGCCAGAACCTCGTGGCAGAGCAGTTGGTAGGCGAGGGCTTCATGGAGATTCTCAACAACTCTCTGACCAAGATTAGCTACTACACAGACCTGGAGCTGAACAAGTATCCAATGGAGAACGTAGTGAAGGTGATGAACCCATTGAGTGCAGATCTCGGCGTGATGCGCCAGACCATGCTCTTCGGCGGTTTGGAGAGCATAGCCCGCAACATCAACCACAAGAGCCAGAACCTGAAGTTCTTCGAGGTGGGTAACACCTATATATATAATAAGGAGAAGTGGAGCGAGGAGAGTCCTATCAAGGCTTACTCCCAGGAGGCTCACATGTCACTCTTCATCACCGGTAAGCGCGTAGAGGGCAGTTGGGCTCATGCAGATGAGCAGAGCAGCATCTATGAGCTGAAGGCAGTGGTAGAGAATATCCTCCGCCGTGTGGGTATGCCACAGAACAACCTGGTTATCAAGCACAGCGACAACAACATCTTTGCCAAGGGCGTGAACTACGAGACCCGTGCCGGCAAGGTATTGGTAGAGATGGGTATCCTGAGCAACAAGCTGAAGAAGGCATTCGACATTGAGCAGGATGTATTCTATGCTGATGTTCACTGGGATAACGTGGTGAAGACCGTGAAGAAGGTGAACCTTACTTACACAGATATCAGCAAGTATCCATCTGTGAGCCGCGACCTTGCACTGCTCGTTGACAAGAACGTAGAGTTTGCACAGATTGAGCAGATTGCCCATCAGACAGAGAAGAAGCTGCTGAAGAGCGTGGTACTCTTCGACGTATACGAGGGTAAGAACCTGCCAGAGGGCAAGAAGAGCTATGCCGTGAACTTCATCCTGCAGGATGAGGAGAAGACATTGAATGACAAGCAGATTGATGCTATCATGAAGAAGCTCATCGCCAACCTCACAGGCAAGCTCAATGCAGAATTAAGATAATATTATATTTAAAAAACGATAAACATTTAAAATTTTATTCCAATGGGAAGAGCATTTGAATATCGTAAAGCTACAAAGCTGAAAAGATGGGGCCACATGGCCAAGACATTTACTAAGTTGGGTAAGCAGATTGCTATTGCAGTAAAGGCAGGCGGTCCAGAGCCAGAGAACAACCCAACCTTGCGTGCTATCATCGCTAACTGTAAGCGTGAGAACATGCCTAAGGATAATATCGCTCGTGCCATCAAGAACGCTTGTGGCAAGGATACCAGCGATTACAAGGAGGTGACATACGAGGGATATGGCCCTCACGGAGTTGCTGTCTTCGTTGATACTTTGACAGATAACACAACCCGTACTGTGGCTGACGTTCGTTCTATCTTCAACAAGTTCAGCGGTAACTTGGGTACAACAGGTTCTTTGTCTTTCCTCTTCGACCACAAGGCTGTGTTCACATTCAAGAAGAAGGAAGGTCTGGATATGGACGAGATGATTCTCGACCTGATTGACTACGGCGTAGAGGACGAGTTCGATGAGGATGAGGAGAACAACGAAATCACTATCTACGGTGCTCCTACAAGCTTCGGCGAGATTCAGAAGCACTTGGAGGCTGAGGGCTTCGAGGTAACTGGTGCTGAGTTCACCTACATTCCTAACGATTTGAAGGAGGTTACTGCTGAGGAGCGCGAGACTATCGACAAGATGGTTGAGAAGTTGGAGGAGTTTGACGATGTTCAGACTGTTTACACCAACATGAAGCCAGAGATTCCTGCAGACGCAGAATAAGCATTATGTTGCAGCAAGAGAAACAAGATAAGTTGAAGAAAGTAACTTATCAGACTCATGGCACCTGCTCTAAGTACATCTGTAT
>CAKQCH010000129.1:0-5241 GCA_934216735.1 uncultured Prevotella sp. | reverse complement strand
GATGGCTTGAAGGACTTCCGTGACCCTAAGGTGTTCTGGTATGAGAAGGGAAAGTGCTGGTATATGATTGTTTCTGCTGATAAAGAGACCCGCTTCTACAAGTCAAAGAATCTCAAGAAATGGACTTACGTGAGTGCCTTTGGTAAGGGCTTGGGTCAGCAGCCATGTCAGTATGAGTGTCCTGACTTCTTCCAGTTGCCTGTAAATGGTGATAAGAAGAAGATGAAGTGGGTGATGACCATGAATATCAATCCAGGCTGCTGGTTTGGTGGCAGCGCTACTGAGTATTTCGTAGGCGATTTCGATGGCAAGAAGTTTACTTGTCCTGATGCCAACGAAGTAAAGTGGCTCGATTGGGGTAAGGATCACTATGCTACCGTTACCTTCTCTAACACCGGCGACCGAGTTCTGGGTATCACCTGGATGAGCAACTGGCAGTATGCCAACCTTACTCCGTTCAAGCAGAACCGTGGTGCCAACGGATTGCCTCGCGAGTTGAAACTTTACGAGAAGAATGGCAAGTATTATATTTCAGAAGATGTAGCTCCAGAGGTTTATGCATTGCGTAAGGACACCAAGAATGTAGCAGATGCTTCTGTTGCCGACGAAAAGATGCTTGCTGGTGTTGCTGCTAATATGGAGGGAGCTTTCGAGATTGAGGCAGATGTAACTCCAGATGCCAACGGCATTGCCGGTATCGAGATTTCTAACAACAAGCGTGAGCGTACCATGATCTACTTCGATATGAAGCAGGGCAAGGTAGTGATGGATAGAACAGAGAGTGGTCTGAGTGATTTCGGCAAGCAGTCGGTTCCTCATGATATCGAATTGGCTTGGGACAAGCAGCTGGCTGCAGAAGGCAAGCAGCCTGCCCGCATCACCAATTCTATCAACTACAAGAACGATTTCGCCCTTGCTACCTGGGCTCCATTGAGTCTTTGCGAGAATGGCAAGAAGACTTATCATGTTGATATCTTCGTAGATAAGTCATCTGTAGAACTCTTCGTAGATGGTGGCCGCATCGCCATGACCAACCTCGTGTTCCCAGTAGCTCCATACGAGAATGTAAAGCTCTACACCCAGGGTGGCAAGGCTGAGTTCAAGAACCTGAAGGTTCACAAGCTCGGTTTGTAATCACGTAAAATCGAGTGTTTCGGATAAAATATAATAAAAGCCGCAGTTTGTAAACGCAAACTGTGGCTTTTTCGTTTTTTTATGCTATCTTTGCACACAGATAGTGTTTTTAAAGATAGATCATGATGGAACAGCAAGTTAAACAAGTACCTTATGGGGTGGCAGATTTTGCTACGGTAATAGAGCAGAATCTATATTATGTGGATAAGACGATGTTTATCCCGGAACTGGAGAAGCAGCCTCGCAATCTCTTCTTCATCCGTCCTCGTCGTTTTGGTAAGAGTATGTTCTTGAGTATGCTCTATTCTTACTATGACTGTACGCAGAGCCATAAGTTCCAGAGTCTTTTTGGAAATCTGTGGATAGGACAGCATCCTACTCCTTTGCAGGGAAAGTATCAGGTGCTGTTCCTCGATTTTTCCCAGATTACGGGTAATATCGACAAGCTTGAGACTAAGTTTAATTCTTATCTCAGCATCAACCTTGATGCTTTTGTCCGTCAATACTCAGAATATTATCAGGCAGAGATGGAAGAAATCCTGGCACAGGAAGATTTCGAGGAAAAGATGGAACTGATATTCAAGGCTGCCAAGGCGCACCAGTATCATCTGTATCTCATCATCGATGAGTATGACAACTTCACGAATGTCATACTCAACGAACGTGGTGAGAATGTGTATCATGCGATTACCCATGCCGACGGCTTTTATCGTGATGTCTTCAAGAAGTTCAAGGGTAATTTTGAGCGTATCTTCATGATGGGTGTGAGCCCTGTAACCCTGGATGATGTGACGAGTGGATTCAATATAGGTTGGAACATTTCTATCAAGCCGGAGTTTGATGAGATGCTGGGCTTCTCTACCACCGATGTGGTGGAGATGTTTACCTATTATAAGGAGCATGGTAGTATTCCTGCCGATAGTGATATTGATGCCATTGTCAATGATATGAAGCCTTGGTATGATAACTATTGCTTCGCTAAACAGGCATTGAAGAAGAAAACTCGTATGTTTAATTGTGATATGGTTCTTTATTATCTTCTTAATTATATAGATTACGGATGTTCTCCTCGTCAGATGATAGACCCGAATACTCGTACCGATTACGGCAAGATGAAGAAACTGTTGCAGTTTGACAAGCTGGATGGAGAGCGTAAGGGCATTATCCGCAAGATAGCAGAAGAGGAACAGATTGTTACCCAGCTTTATGAGTCGTTTTCTGCGTATCAGATTCCAAAGGCAGAGATATTCCCAAGTCTTCTGTTCTATTATGGCATGTTGACCATCAAGGGAACTCGTGGCTCCAAACTCATTCTGGGCATTCCGAACAATAATGTCCGCAAGCAGTATTATGGTTATCTGGAAGAAGAGTATCAGGCAAAGGCTTATGTGGATGTCAACCAGCTCACCGATTACTATTATGATATGGCATACGATGGTAAGTGGGAAGAAGGATTGCGCTTCATGGCGGATGCCTATGCCAAGGTTTCATCGGTGCGTGATGGCATTGAGGCTGAGCGAAACCTGCAGGGATTCTTCATGGCTTATCTGAATCTGAATGATTATTATATCACGGCTCCAGAGTTGGAGTTGAATCATGGCTATTGTGATTTCTTCCTTTTGCCAGACCTTACCCATTATGCCAGTCAGCATAGCTACATTCTGGAATTGAAGGTTCTTTCTAAGAAAGATTTCTCTGCGATAGTTGAAGGTGAGTTTACGGAAGATGGCAAGCCTATGACCAAGGCCGAGAAACAGTGGCGTGAGGCTGTAGAGCAGATTCATCGATATGCTGAGGCTCCAAGGGTTGAGGTTTTGCGCCAAGGTACAAAACTCCATCTCATCATCATGCAGTTTGAGGGGTGGGAACTTAAACGGATGGAAGAAGTATAAAATCAATAAAAAGACTCTTACAACAAGGTTAGCGTGCAGGGAAAGGGTAAGTATCAGGTTTACGACATCAAGTAACCTCATCTGTTAAGAACTGAATCTATAAGATAATTGTTTCTAAGAGTGTTACAGATGTAACAATGCAACAAAAATGGTAGCCGATGAACGATATTTTATGATATAATATACCGTTTGTCGCTACCTTTGCAGCAGAAAATTAGAAACAATAACGCTAACAATTATGAATAAATCATCAAAGTTATCAATCATCCCGGTGATGCTCTGTTTCTTCGCCATGGGATTTGTAGATTTGGTAGGCATCGCCTCCAACTACGTAAAGGAAGATCTCAACCTCAATGATGCAACAGCCAATCTGTTTCCATCCCTGGTATTCTTCTGGTTTCTCATCTTCTCGGTTCCTACAGGAATCTTGATGAATAAGATTGGTAGAAAGAAGACAGTACTCCTGTCTTTGCTCGTTACCGTTATCTCCCTCCTTTTGCCCATCTTTGGGGAAAACTTTGAAATGATGCTCGTGTCATTCTCTTTGCTCGGCATCGGAAATGCCTTGATGCAGACATCCCTGAACCCGCTGGTTTCTGTGGTCACATCAGGTAAGAACCTGGCTTCTACCTTGACCTTCGGTCAGTTCGTCAAGGCAATCGCTTCCTTCCTGGCTCCATACATCGCTATGTGGGGTGCCATGGCAAGCATTCCAACCTTCGGCTTGGGCTGGAGAATCCTCTTCCCAATCTATATGGTTATCGGAATCGCAGCTACCTTCTTCCTGGCAGGTACACCTATCGAGGAAGAGAAGAACGAGGGTAAGGCTTCCGGTTTCGGCGAGTGCTTCAAGTTGCTCGGCAAACCTATCGTGTTGCTTTCCTTCATCGGTATCATGTGCCATGTGGGTATCGATGTCGGTACCAACACCACAGCTCCAAAACTTCTGATGGAGCGTCTGGGATGGACCCTGAATGATGCAGCTTTCGCCACATCGCTCTACTTCATCTTCCGTACCATCGGATGTTTCACCGGTACTGCCTTCCTCCGTATGATGAAGACCCGTACTTTCTTCGTCATCAGCGTTGTGATGATGGCTCTGAGTATGATTGGTATGTGGGTAGGAGAGAGCAAGATGATGCTTTACATCGCCATCGCCCTGGTGGGATATGGCAACTCTAACGTATTCTCCATGATTTTCTCTCAGGCGCTTCTTGCTATGCCTGATAAGAAGAACGAGGTGAGTGGACTGATGATCATGGGACTCTTCGGCGGTACCGTCTTCCCGTTGATTATGGGATTCGCCAGCGATGCTATGGGGCAGGTAGGTGCTGTAGCTGTCATGGCAGTAGGTGTAGCTTATCTCTTCACTTATATCCGCAAGTTATAATCCGCAAGTTATCATTGCAAGTATAATAAAAATCGTTCACTGTCGTTTATAACGTATATATATAATAAGGTGTAATTATGGAAACAAAGAATTTAGATACAAAATATTGTGTAGGTTTGGGTGAGATTCTCTTTGATGTTCTCCCTAGTGGTTCTCAACTCGGTGGTGCTCCTGCCAACTTCGCTTATCACGCAGGGCAGCACGGACTGCATTCTGTAGCCGTGAGTGCGATAGGCAAGGATGTCTTGGGCGATACAGCCCTCCGCATTCTCGACGAGAAGAAGTTGAAGTATGTGATGCCAGTGGTTGATTATCCTACAGGCACTGTTCAGGTGCAGCTCGATAAGGAGGGTGTTCCTACTTACGATATCAAGCAGGGTGTGGCTTGGGATAACATCCCATTCACCGATGATATCAAGGAGATTGCTGCCAATGCAGGTGCTGTATGCTGGGGTTCTCTGGCTCAGCGCAGCGAGGTAAGCCGCAGAAGCATCTATCAGTTCCTCGACCATACTCCTAGCGATTGCCTGAAGATCTTCGACATCAATCTTCGTCAGAACTTCTATACTCCAGAGGTGATTACTGAGAGCTTGAAGCGCTGCAATGTTTTGAAGATTAACGATGAGGAGTTGATTACCATCGGTCGCCTCTTCGGTTATCCGGGTCTGGATATCGAGAACAAGTGCTGGTTGATTCTCGGCAAGTACAATCTCGATATGCTCGTATTGACCTGCGGTGTAAACGGCAGTTATGTTTTTGCTCCGGGTGTGAAGTCATTCCAGGAGACTCCAAAGGTAGAGGTGGCTGATACCGTAGGTGCAGGTG
>CAKQCH010000128.1:0-5265 GCA_934216735.1 uncultured Prevotella sp. | reverse complement strand
TCGAGTTTCCGTTTAAAATCCGTGAGTAATCCGAGGAAGGCGGTTAAGGTTCCGTTTATTCCGCGTAATCCGATGAAGAATGAAACACGCCTAACGGACTTGCGTTATTGGAAATGAAAAAAAAGGATGCCTCATAGAATTATGACACACCCTTTTTTGTTGAGAATATTTTCTTTACTTCACCAAAACCTTCTGATGGTTCACTACATAGATGCCGGAAGGAAGACCGAGACGCTGGATATCGGAACCAGCAGCAACCCGCTTCACCTTCTGACCACTCAGCGTATATACATCCCAGAAACCAGAGGCATCCATTTCTATGCCCGAAATGCCCGAAGAAGAACCCGATACATAAACCAGATTCATCGCAGGATTCATCCTTACACGCTTGCCTTCCACTGTGAACATAACGTAAGGAGCCAGATGAGTAGGCAAATCCACAGTCTGATAGTTTTCGTCCACACCCAGCAGATAACCGCAGATGGTATTGGAACCAGCTTCCTCCGGAGTTACCGAACGGGTGATAGTGGTCACCTCGCCATTGCCAGAAAGATATATCTGCTCAGCACCATTCGGGATTCGGAACGTCGGCGTAGTCTTTTCACCGCCTCCGGCATATGCAAAGGCTATCAGGATGGATGCATCCTCACCATCATTCTTAATCTTATAGGTAAACTCAGCCTGCTCGCCATTTACTCTAGGCGTTCTCATCTGCTTGCCGCCATAGAAAGCCAGCTCCGTCTCGTAAAGCTCAGGCTCGGCATTCGTTGATGTCTCAACCAGATAAATCGGCGGTTCATAACCCTTGTCCACCATAAACTTCTGGGCATCAACCAGATTGCGATTATAACCGCCACTCAGTTCATCCAGCCAGAGATAGAAATCACCCGCCTGCTTAGGAAGCAGATTGAAGGTGCGCGTTACAGAACCATGCGCTGGAACTGAAACGTAAAGCTCCCTTGCCAATGAAGCATTTTCCCGCTCTGCTTTGTCACTGAACGAAACATCAATGTAACCGAAATACTCCAAATCGGATAGGTTGCTGAGGGTAACCTGGAAGGTTCCGTAGGCACCCGTCTCCAGTTTTTCCGGTCCCGTCACCTGGGCTGTCAAAGGAGAAGTCACGTCCATTTTGGTTTTCGTGATCTTCAGCATAACAGAAGGGAAGCTTGAAGGTATATCGCACAGCGTCCAGTTTTCTCCATCCTTGCTATAGAGCGGACAGAGGGTTACGGTGCCCACCTCAAACGCATCGGTCACGCGGAAGTTTACATCAACTACAGATATCATTCCCTCGCCAGGAATAGGGTCAACATTGATGTGAGCCTTTTGGCTGACAATCCTGTAACTTCCATCCTTCTGCAGGATGCCCAAAGCTGCATAGCCGCTGAACGCCTGGTATGTCTGATTGCCTAATCCATAGTCCAGCCAGAAATCAAAGGCTTCATCCGGATTCAATCGGTGATCCTTGGTTGTTGTATCCAGGAAACCATAGTTCATTGCCTTGATGACTGGCACTGCGGCAAGCGGAGCATCCACCACTCCATTATCCGGAGCGATACCGATAGTCATGGAGCAAAGGCGGTTATAACCTTCCGTAGAATTTCCGGAACCGGTGCCGCCCTTCTCCGGATTGAGAAGCGAAAGATCGAAGTAGCCGTTCTGGCTGCCGCTCCATCCCCAATTGATGTGATAGAGACCTTCGCCATCTTTGCCGTCACAGATAAACTGATGTCCGCCATCAGAAGCCTGTCCGCCATAGAGCACCGGTCTTCCCGCCGCCAATTCGGTATCGATGATCTGCATCCACTTATCCAGGGAGAAGGTAGAGCGGTTCAGATCCATCATCAGGTCGGCATCATAGCCGAAGTATTTTGCCAGTTTGGAGGCAGAAACCGAAGCCGCCGATTCCGGACCGTAGTTCATCTGCACGGCAGCACCGCAATGATACATGAGTTTTGCCACGGCATCCTTCTGCTGCTGTGTGGCATTCGCCTCCTTATTATATTTAGGCAGCATGTTGCCCCAGTCGTAGACGCCTTCTTCCCGGGTGATGGTAGGAATCTCCATCGGGATGCCGTTCCATCGGTTCACGTAGCCCGGAATATCCGCCTTCAGCTGCTTTGGATATTTGTAATATGCCATCACCTGCGCCATCGCCGTGGCCACGCATCCGGTGGCAGCCACGTGCACGCTGTCGTATCGTGGACACATATTATTATAAGGCGAAGTCTGGTCCCATTCAATATTTCCCAGGAGCGGAGCTACGGCAGAGGTAGATGCTGCAGATGCATTTTTCTTATTTCTCCACGCCTTGATTTCCGCAAGATTTTTCAATGCCTCAGCATCGCCCAAGTTCACCTTGTTGTAAAGATTCTGATAGGCTTCCATGAAGCTGACGAATCCCTCTGGGAGATTGTTCTCGTCGTAGGAGCCCTGGCTGGAGTATCCCACGATTTCGGGCAGTCTGTCGTCTCCCGATACGATGGTGAATCCCTTACTGTTGGCATTAGGGAACACGTAATAGCTTTGCTGCGAGAGGGTAATCTCTCCTTTACTACCTTGTTTTCTTGCCTTGGCCATCGCCTTCTGGTCGATGGTAACGCCCAGCAGTGCCGCCTGCTTTTCGGCGATAGCCTTAGCCTGCTGGAAGCTTCGCGGACCTGCCATCACCACCATAGGGATGAGCAGGGAGCCTGCGAAGAGAAGTAATCTGTTATTCTTCATAAGCTCTTATTATGTTAAATTGTTTGTATTCTTCAATTTTATATAGTTCATTCTCCTACCCTGCAAATATACGTCAATTATCCGAAACTACCAAATTATTTCTGTTAAATTTCACAGAGACTTGCAGATTTTTTGAAAAGCGAAAAGCGAGGAAGAGAATATCATAAATTGCAGAAATTACGCAAGTGGCAACCTCCCGTCCCCGAAGAATCGGGAAATGCCAGAGGCAAATGGCTCCGTCCCCGAAGAATCAGGAAATGCCGGAAGCTCATGTCTGCCGTCCCCGAAGGGGGCGAATGTGAATAACCGCTGGTGGAATGACCGAAGGGAATGGAACCTGCGGATAGCAAGCAACTCTCTCCTGCCGTCCCCGAAGGGGGCGAACAGGAGCAAGACGGGGCGTGATTCGCCCCCCTTGGGGACGCTTTCTGCTACCTGTTGGTTGTCCGCAGGTTCCATTCCCTTCGGTCATTCCACCAGCGGTTATTGAAAGTTGGCCCCCTTCGGGGACCGAACATCACTTGCATAATTTCTGTTGCGAATTATTATTACCAAAACAATGTTTTTCCTACTGAAAACAAAGTTGGGTCGGAAACAATTTTCAATACTTCACGACTATAGTAGATGAAGTATTGAGCTTTTTGGCTATGTCAGTTTTTTTTAATTCTTTTGTGGTGCGTAAGGCAAAGTCGCCTTCGTGAAAAGAAAAGAATAATGGAAAAAGGAAAAGGAAAGCCCGATGACTCATTGGGCAACATCTACATCACATACGATGTAGAGATGGCTCAGAAAGATCCGTTCTACTTGGAAAGATGGGTCTTTCTGAAAAATGAGAGTAGCAGAGTTAGCAGCTTTGTACGAAAGCTGCACAAGCACTATGGCATACACAAGAATGTGTTTGAAATGACCCTTAACATGAATAACAGCACAGTGAATAAATACTTCGATATCCCCGATAATCACTGCCTCTCGAGAGATGCCATCGACCGCATGGCCGTATGCATCATCCTGTTGGAGCCTCCGCTCAACAAGAACAGCGAATTTATCGAAAGTTGCAAGAAAGCAGGAACAAACTTCAAAGGGGTGATTCCCTGCATGAATGATAAAGATTTCGAAAATCTGAGAAAGGAGTTTAGCAAGGCATTCGGCACATTTGGCAGTTATCTGACAGAAGATGTCAAGAGCTTCGAGGCGGTTAACAACCTGAATAAATTCTACTTCAACAAATTCAATCACAAAATTCAGAATTATAATGACAAACAACACAACTAGCAATGCAAGCGACTTCACCATCAAGCCACTCACCACCAGCATCGACATCATCACCGAGCGCCAGCTTCTCGCATCCTGGGCAAGAGCCGGGCTCTCGGATTCGCAGATTCTCAAGATGCTGAAGCTCTACTTCGGGGAGCCGGCATGGATGAACATGAGTAAGATATACGACTGCCACATGTTCACCCAAATAGCCCAGGGACTCAAGTTCAGAAGCAAAGACAGCCTGCTTGAAACCCTGCTGAAATGTAACGGATTCGGGAAAATATGGAAGAACGGGAAAGATGGGCATCAACCCAAAAATCTCAAAGCCTTCTACACCCCCATCTGGCATCAGGCAGAAAAGAATGACATGGAAAATCTGCAGGATATGCAGAAAAAAATGCATGCTGGAGATGCTTATATAGATAATAATATTAATAATAAAAAGAAAATATATAAAAGAAAAATATCAAGCAAGTATGCTAAGCTTCTCCAGGATGCAAAAAATTCCGAAGAGAGAGAAAAAGTGATTGCAGATTGTGCCAGAAATCTTCTCAACCATATTGCACAGCATGATGACCCTTACAATGCCATCATCAAGCCCATCAATGAGGAGACGATGGCTGAAATCCCAGGACTCTATCTAGACACTTCGGAAATGCATCCCATGACAATGGCCACTATCCAGTTTTTCAATGGTTACATCTGGCCTTATCTTCTGGAGCACAATGAAAAGCTGATGAGCATTGATAGCGAAGAGGGGCAGGCAATATGGCTCAAGTATCTGATTAAGCAGGATTTCATGCAAAAGAAAGTGACGCAGGCCATCGCCGACACGAAGAAGTATCTGGCACAGCATCCCGGGGAGAGGATCCGACAGAACCGCCCCATCTCCCAATTCGAGTATCAGGACCAGGCATCGAAGCAGAGATTCTACGACACCCTGCTGCCCAACGGTTCCATCGCGCAGCACCGCATACCGACAGAAGCCCCACCCCGACCATCCGACCAGGCCACCTGGAGCAAGTTTACACACTGCTGGAAGATGGAGGAGATGGCATGCTCCCTTGCTGCGGATTGCAAATCCGCAGAGCATCAATAGGTTGGAACATTTTTTAACGCCGGATTCCAAATCCGGCGGAACGCCTAGCGGAAGACGTAAAAGATGAAACATCCTCTCATTAAAACAACTACAATACTGTTCAAATTTCGCAAGTAACCTCCGGTCCCCAAAGGGGGCCAACTTTCAATAACCGCTGGTGGAATGACCGAAGGTCATGGAAC
>CAKQCH010000127.1:0-5309 GCA_934216735.1 uncultured Prevotella sp. | reverse complement strand
GATTTCCACGCCCACGGTGGTGGAACCGCCCAGCCCCAGGTCAAGCAGCACGAGGTGGGGCTTCTGCTGCTTGATGAGTTTCCAATAAGCTATTTCGCTATCCGCAGTGCCGATAATCTCGGCTTCCGGGATATCGTTCTTGAAGATTCCTTCCGTGCCCTTCAACTCCAGAGGCACGTCTTCTACTATGATTACTTTAAAGTTTTCCATTATCTTTATTTATATCTATCTATTATTTATATCTATCTAATATTGATATCTATTATTGATATCTATCTAATTAAATCAATTATTTTTCCTGGTAATACTATCTCTATCATCAGTTTGCCATCTTCCGAAGACTTGGCCTGAATGCCGCAGCCACGAAGGTTGGTGGTCTCTCCTATCTCTCTCACGATTTGGCGGGCCACCAGATACTTCATGTCGGAAGTGAGCGGCGTGAAGAGATGCGGATGCTTCTTCACGTCGTAGTCCACATCCTGCAGGATATACTGGCAGATGGCGTAGATGGACTTACTGTTGCCGCCCCTGTTATCTGCAGCCGGGTGATGGTATTCGTCTTCTTCCTTGATGCGGGAGGTGTAATTCTTCACTCCTCCTACTAGCAGGGTCTTGAGATAGTTCAGTAAATCACGGTCACACTTCACGGTGCTCTCCACCTGCTCCATCGCCTGCGCACTCAGCATGTTGTAGATGGATTTATAATAATCCACCAGTTCGTGGAGCGAAGTGACGTCGTCGGGTGTGGTGTCGATGAGCTGTCGGATGCGCGACGGATAATACATCGTTTCGTGCTTCAGGGTGGAGAGACAGTTGTCGAGCACCGAGTTGGCGATGTGCAGCTTGTCGTTCTCATATTCAGCACGATGCAAATCATCTTCGGCCATCTCGATGTTCATTGCCTCGTTCTTTCGCATATCTATGCTTTTTCTCAGAGCCTGCAGAATCTGCTCTACCACCTTGTTGAGCTGCCGGAAGAGCTGTGAGTTGCGCATCTTATCTGCATCCTGCGGATTCCAGAGCAGGTTGATGCGTTGCAGTTTGCTTTCTTCATCCTCGCTGCTCAGCAGCACCTTGTTGATGCCGTTGATTTTATCCACTGCATAACGGTAGCGCAGAATGTGACGATAGTAAAGCAAATAATATGCCAACGGCAACTGGAGCAGGAGGATGATGAGCAGGACGATGGCCACCGCCTTGGAGTTTTCTGATACCTGCATGGTGCGCACGTAGTCGCCCAGCGAGTTGTCGGCACTGCGCTCCCTGAAGAGCTGGGTATAGACCTTGTTGTTGCTTTCGTACAGTTCCCATTTGTGCAGGGCAAGCGCAGCCACGGCGCTCTCGTTGCGGATGTCGAGAATCACATCGTAGTTGGTAGGCAGACCGTCGTGCAGCCACTGAATCTCTGCCGCCGTTCCCTTCTTGGGATGGCTTACCATCAGGTATTTGCCATCGGGATGAACCGAGAGATAGAAACGGTTGAGATAGGTTCTTGCCGAATCGGCCATTTCCAATGTTCGCTGATACCTACCATTGATATTGCAGAAGTAGGCGCTGTCAGCGTAGGCATCAGCCCGTTTCAGCAAATTGCCGGTTGCTGCACTCGCTTGGGAAATCATCAGGGCGAGCACCAGCATCATCTGCATTCTGCGAATACCGCAAGGCAGGCGGAAGGAGAACCTGCTGCCCTTTCCCTCCTTGCTTTCGGCATGGATTTGGCAGACGGAGAAGAGAGAGCTCATCTTCCTGTATTTGTCGATGATGCCCTTGCAATTGAGCAATCCGAAGCCATGACCGCCCGTATAGGTGCGGTCGAAGACATGAGACAGAGTTGTTTCGTCCATTCCCTTGCCCGTATCGGCGATGGAAATCTCAACGTAACTATCCTTGAAAACTGCCGCATGGCTATTCTTAGAAGCAGCCATCTGGGCTTGATCCACCACCTGGGCGCTAATCATCACCTTTCCGCCGCTTGGTGTAAACTTGCGGGCATTATCGGCGATGGTATTGATCATGAAGAGCGTAAGGGTGCGGTCGGCCTTCACCACGGCATCTGTAGGGCGCACCTCCAGGTTTATGCCCCGCATCTGGAAACTCATCTTTCCTTTGGCCACAATGTCGAAGAGCGGCTGCAGCGGGAAGCTCTCGATGCGGAGACTGATGGAGCCTTGGCGCATCTGAATCCAATCGGTGAGCACGCCGTTGTACTGGTTGATCTGGTCGGCCAACTCAGAAATATACTGGTATCTTTCCTGTCGGATTGCTTCCGGTTCACCGCCCTCTTCCAGTCTATCCACCTCGTGAATCATGCGGTCGATAAACGGCGTGATGCTGTTAACCAGCGAAACCTTGGCGCGCTGCTCCATGTTTCTTCTTCTATTTTCCGAGATGTGGAACTGAACCATGTCACGGGCTTCGTTCACTTCTTCAAATCTTTCGGATAAAGCATTGATAGCTTGCTTGTTATCATCTTCCCATTTATGCAAAGGAATAAGTAAGTCCTCCACCGAATTATTCCTGGCCTTGCGGCGCTTCATGCAGTCGAAGAGATAAAGCAGGAAGATGACGAGAATGATGACGAAGATGACGGCGGCAATCATGGAGTTAAGCTGCACGGCATTGTCATCCAGCTGGGCAGCACGTGCCTCCAACTGCTTATCCTGTCGGGCCTGTTCCTGCAAATCCAGGTAGATGTTGCGGTTGTAGTCGCTCTGCGGTTTCTTGTCGATGGCGGAATACACCAGGCAGAGTCGCTCCCTGATGGAAGCCACCAGGTCGGGAGCCTGAAGGATTGCCTTGTTCTGCGTGAGAGCCTGAGTCAGGCAATTGCCAGCCGAATTATAGTCCCTGATTTGCCAATAGCATTCTGCCAGGGTGCGATAGGCGCCTGCGGTCTGGTACACGTCGCCATACTCCGAGAAGAGATTCAGTGCTCTCTGGGCAAAGTTGCCCGCCAGCAGCTCGGTAGGCATCTGTTCCACATTGAGGTATTGAAATGCGGGGAGATTGTTCTTTACCAGAAAATCCCTGCGATCGGCATCCTGGATGTGTTCGCTGATGGCCTGCAGGGCATTCGCCTGCCAGTAAGGATACGGATTGCTGCCGCTCGCCATCATGTAGAGACGGATGAGATAGTCGAATTCAGCCTGACTGATTTCATTGGCAGTTCCCTGCGTGATGGCTCCTCCCGAACCATAGTTATAAAGATAGTTGAGATATTGGGCCGTATCCTGTTCCAGTTCATCGGGATCAAGCAGGGCAAGCGCCTGCTGCATGGGCCGTTCCTGCTGCACATAATAGAAATAGGTGGCAGCCACGATGTCGAACTCGCTCTTGGCATAGATGGTACGGCGGTGTTCACGTAGCGGCAGATTGCTTGCCTCCTCGCCTATTCTGCGAAGGCGGCGCATCGCCTTTTCGCGATGACTATAGAAATCCTTGTTGCGGGCTTCACGCTGACAGATTCTCATATTCTGAACGTCTGCAATAAGGAGTTCTATCTGGTTGTCGCTGCGGTCTTCCACCTTCTCCAACCATCTTTTGGCAGCCTTATAATCCATCTTGGCAATGGCTACGAACGCCAGGTTGTTGCAAGCCTCCGCATAGCCCGCAGGATAGTCTTCGGCAAGAGCCAACGCTCTCGTTGCCAGCACCTTAGTGGAATCAAGATTACGATAGTGAAACGCATAAGAAAGGCTATTCAACCTATCAACTTCGCCCTTATGCGACGGCGAACAGGCTGAAAAAACAAGCATCGCCACCATCACGCAGACGATGGCGATGCCATGATTATGATGAAAAATTTTATGCAAAGGCATAAAGTTTTATTTTCATGAAGCTAATTGAATCACAAAAGATGATTACAGGGCTTAAGCGCGAGCCTTAGCGATATAACCCAGAGCCTCCTGGCACTTAGCTGTGATAGCTGCCCAATCGCCGGCAGCAACAGTCTCCTTAGGGAAGAGCTTAGAACCCATACCTACGCAGAGAACGCCAGCCTTGATCCATGGAGTAAGGTTCTCTTCTGTTGGCTCAACAGCACCTGTTACCATGATGTTGCTCCAGCGCAAAGGTGCCATTACGTTCTTAACGAATGAAGGACCACCTACGTTGCCTGCAGGGAATACCTTAGTTACATCGCAACCAGCTGCCTGTGCGTTGTTGATTTCTGTAACAGAACCACAACCTGGTGAATATGGAACCAAGCGGCGGTTGCAGACAGGAGCAATCTCTGGGTTGAAGTTAGGACCCACGATGAAGTTTGCACCCAACTGGAGATAGAGAGCAGCTGTGCCAGCGTCAACCACTGTACCGGCGCCCAAGATCATCTCAGGGCAAGCCTTGTCAGCCCACTTAACCAACTCACCGAAGATTTCGTGAGCGAAGTCACCACGGTTAGTAAACTCGAATACGCGAACGCCACCCTCGTAGCAAGCCTTGATTACATTCTTGCAGATTTCAACGTCCTTATTGAAGAATACAGGAACCATACCAGTCTCTTTCATGGCTGCCATGACCTGCATTTTGCTAAACTTTGCCATTTTTTATTTTAATATTATAAGTGTTAAAAGTTAAATAGGAAGAGAGCAAATGAATTCTTCATTCTTCACTCTTCCCTCTTCACTTAATTTATCGCTGAACGCGACCATTAGCGTTACCACCTGCGAGGCTCTCTACCTCGTCAACAGAAACCAGGTTGAAGTCGCCAGGGACAGTGTGCTTCAATGCAGAAGCAGCCACAGCGAACTCCAAAGCCTCACCCTGAGTAGCCTTAGTCAGGAGACCGTGGATCAAACCGCCAGAGAAAGAGTCACCACCACCTACTCGGTCGATGATAGGGTTGATATCGTAGTGCTTGCTCTGGTAGAACTCCTTACCATCATAGATAAGAGCCTTCCATCCGTTGTGGGTAGCAGAAAGAGACTCACGGAGAGTAGAAACAACATACTTGAATCCGAACTCCTTCATCATACCCTGGAAGATGCCGTAGTAACCCTCAGCATCAGTCTTGCCGCCTTCTACGTCAGCATCTGGCTTGAAGCCCAGGCAAAGCTGAGCATCCTCCTCGTTACCGATGCAAACATCAACATACTTCATCAATGGGCGCATCACGGAGATAGCCTTCTCTGAAGTCCAGAGCTTCTTGCGGAAGTTGAGGTCAACAGAAACTGTTACGCCATGACGCTTAGCTGCTTCACAAGCAAGGCGTGTAAGTTCTGCAGCTTTATCAGAAATGGCAGGAGTAATACCAGACCAGTGGAACCAGTCTGCACCTTCCATGATTGCATCAAAATCGAAATCCTCAGGAT
>CAKQCH010000126.1:0-5704 GCA_934216735.1 uncultured Prevotella sp. | reverse complement strand
GACATAGAGGATGTCCTCCTCCAATGCCTTCGCCTCCGGTTGCTGGATGAATTCATCGTAGGATATATCCGTGAGCGCAAACTTCAGCGCCTGCTGATAAGTCTGCGCCTCCATGCCGGTTGCCGCCAGGACAACCAAAAGGGCTGTGATATATCTGTTTACTAACATTATCTTATTCTTTATTTATTAATCTTATTCTTGATTCTTTTTCTTCTTTCTGAATTTCGTGATGATACGATGCTGTATCTTCAAGTTGTTGGCGCTTAAATCCAACATGGTTGACTTGAACGCGTATCTTACGAGCAAAGAGAGTGCCAAAGTCACCATGCCCTCTGCGTAGGTCTGCCATATTTGCATGAAAAGTGACACGACAAGGCAGATTCCCCATACTTCATAATACCAATAGAGCTTGCCCTGGCGCATCTTCTGGATAGTCTTCCATACGAAGATGAGGTTGAATGGGTTCAATATCAGCATCTGGAAGTTCACCTGCACGGTAGGGTGCTGAGAGAACAGCATGGCAAAGAGGATGAGTCCCGGCAATCCGGTAAGAATGAGCAGGAAGGCATCCAGCACCCAGAAGTTCTTCTTCCTTTTCCATTCGAAAACGCTGAGTGCGATGATGATTGCTGCCAGCGCGATGAATACCAGGGTAGGGGTGAGGACTTCTGCCTCTGCCACTTTCTGGGTTGGAGGTATCAGATAGCAGGTGGAATCCACCAGCATGAGGTATCCGTCTTTTCCGATGAGGTGGTTCACCTCTGCATCGCCCGCCGTTTCGTTGATGAAGTCCTTTCTTCCTTCGGTGGCGAAGTCTTTACTAAGATTATCTGGCAGGAACTCCCATTCGCGCTGGGTGAGGTCTCTGTCTGACAGGTAGCCCAGCAGCAGGTCGTTGCCGAATCTTGCCCAGCGGTGGTTGCCGTTGAGCTTATGGATTTCCTCGCGGTAAGTTGACTGTGCATCGGTGTCCTTGAAGTTGGTGTTGCAGTAACCGATGTTGGTAATCACCATTTCGCGGGCACGGGTGGTACAGTTGTCGAAGAAGAAATTGTAGCGATAGGTGCGGTTTTCCGGCTGTGCATTCTCTTCGATGGCATGGAGCACCTTCAGTTTCTCTTCTCTCGACAGATGGAGGCGTTGCTGGCGCACCCATCTTCCCTCGGCGCTGTACTCAGCCATGAAGTCGGTCATCGGATAGATGCCAATCTGGTAATCGGTGAGTCCGAAGACGAAGCGGAGCACGAAGAAGCTCTGCCTGAAGCTGAACATGCCCCAGTTCACAGCCACGTCGCTGCCATGCGCCTTGTCCTGGATGCGCAGAGCCGAATGCCCATAGTACGACCACACCTCCTCACCTGGTCCGCAGGTAAGGAGCGAAATATCCACAGAATCGAGCCATGCGGTGGCTTCCTCATTGACACGACTGTTCTGCACAGAAATATCAGGAGCATTGTAGCCTGAAAAATCCTGTGCTGTCACAATAGTAGTTAAATTGGTTAAAATAACTGCTAAAATGACCCGAAATATATGCTTAAAACGTTTCACGATGCAAAAATAACTTATTATTTTCAATTATCCTTCTTTTTTCTAGATTTTTTTTAATACTTTTGCACTCTGAATGTATTTTTGATGCACTCTGAATGTATTTTTGACTGATTTATATATAAATGAGAAAGATTATCTTAGCAGCCCTTATGTTGGGTTCAACTCTTATGGTTAATGCCCAAAGTGGTACTAATTCTCCATACAGCCAGTATGGTTTAGGCGTATTGTCTGACCAGACTTCAGGCTTCAATCGTGGTATGAATGGTGTGGGTCTTGGTTTTCATGAGCACAACCAGGTGAACTACCTCAACCCTGCTTCCTACTCTGCCATCGACTCCATGACGTTCATCCTGGATGCGGGCATTTCTGGACAGGTTACCAATTTCAACGAGAATGGTGTGAAGAAGAATGCCAATAACTCTAACCTGGAGTATGTGGTAGGTGGATTCCGCTTGCTGCGTCATGTGGGTATGAGTTTCGGAATCATCCCTTTTACCAATGTGGGCTATGATTATTCTACCAGTGGTTATGTGAACAAGGAAGATAAGGATGTAACCTATAGCAATACTTATAGTGGAGAGGGTGGCTTGCACCAGGTTTATCTGGGTGCGGGCTGGTCGCCTGTTAAGGGCTTGGCTGTGGGTGCCAACATCGGTTATCTCTGGGGTAGCATCAACAAAACGGTGCAGAACGCTTATAGCAACAGCTATTATAAGTCTCTCTATCGCACTTATGGCACCAGCGTTCATAACTACAAGCTGGATTTGGGTATTCAGTATACCCAGAAGATTTCAAAGAAGGATGAGTTGACCCTGGGTCTTACTTATACGCCTGGTCATAATCTGCATGCCGATGCCGACATGAACATCATCTCTTCCAATGCGCAGACCAGTACTTCTGATACCTTGGCGTTCAGCATCAACAATGCGTATGAATTGCCAACCATGATTGGTGCCGGTTTGATGTGGAACCACAATCACCAGTGGAAGGTGGGCTTCGACTATACTTTGCAGAAGTGGGGTAGCCTGGGTTATCCTACCTATAGTGCCAATAGCAGTGAGTCATGGGCTTTGCGCGATGGCATTTATATGGATCGCAGCAAGTTCAACCTCGGTTTCCAGTATTGCTATGCCGAGAATGGCCGTGCTTCTTTCTTGAAGCGTGTTCATTATCGTGCGGGTGTAAGCTATGCTACTCCTTATTATAAGGTAAATGGTGTGGATGGACCGAAGGAGATTTCTGTGAGTGCCGGTTTCGGTATTCCTATCATGAATGGCTACAACAACCGTTCGCAGCTCAATATCAGTGGCCAGTGGGTGAAGAGTTCTGCCAAGGACCTCATCAAGGAGAATTCTTTCCGCATCAACATTGGTTTCACATTCAACGAGGATTGGTTTAAGAAGTGGAAGATGCAGTAATCTTTCTCTCCAGATAGAGAGAATTCTGCAGTCTCCTATATATATAATAATGTATAAGATTAAAAATTTCATAGTAATAGGTGCATTTCTGTCCTTGGTCTTGGCGGCTTGCCAGGATCCGGTAGAGCATACTGCGCCTGCTATTTATGCCAAGGACTCGGTGGCTATGATGACTTCCTATGGTGTGAACACGCTTATCAGCGATTCGGGAGTTATCAAATATCGCATTGTGACGGAACGCTGGGAGGTGAATACCAACCGCAATCCGTCCAGATGGATTTTCGACAAGGGTATGTTGCTCGAACAGTTTGACGAGAAGTTCCATATCAATAGCTATATCCAGTGTGATACAGCCTATTACTTTGACCAGCAGCGGGTTTGGAAGTTGTATGGACGCGTGCGCATCCTGACCAAGGATGGCCTTCGCTTCACCAGCGAACAGCTTACTTGGGATGAGAACAAGCACGAACTTTCCAGCAACGTGTTCAGTAAACTTGTTACACCAGAGCGTACCCTTCAGGGTTCACATTTCTGGAGTGACGAGAAGATGACCCGTTATTTTGTAAGTAATACCAAGGGTAGTTTCGTGAAGGAAGACTTTGGTGGTGGCAGTAGCGAGGGTGGTGCATCTTCTGCATCGTCTTCTGATTCTACGGCTGCGCCAATCCGTCAGCAGGCTACTCCTCAAAGAGCTAATACGACTATCCCTATCATGCACTGATAGGGGTGGTCGTCTGTTTGTTTATAGATAATATTCTGAGTTCTAATTGATTAATTATCATGGAAGAAGTTGATATAAGTCTGATTGTCGGCATCCTCATCACGATGGTGTTCTCTGCATTCTTCAGCGGAATGGAGATAGCCTTCGTTTCCTCCAACCGTATGTTGGCGGAGATGGATAAGGAGAAGAACGGACTTTGCCAGCGACTCTTGTCGCGGTTTTATAATCATCCGAACGGATTCGTAAGTACCATGCTGGTGGGCAATAACATCGCCCTCGTAGTATATGGTATCCTCTTTGCCCGTTTGTTTGATAATACCCTTTTTGCGGGGTTGGATGATGGGGGTAGGGTGACTGCCGATACCATCCTGTCTACGCTTGTCGTGCTGTTCACCGGCGAGTTCTTGCCTAAGACGCTGTTCAAGGCGAACCCTAACCGACTGTTGACCATCTTCAGTCCGATAGCCTATCTGTGCTACGTCATCTTGTGGCCTATCAGCAAGTTCAGTACTTTTCTGAGCAAGTGTCTGCTCCGTCTGGTGGGTATGAAAATGGAGACAGAAGAGGGTGATGAAGGATTCTCGAAGGTGGATTTGGATTATCTGGTGCAGTCGAGCATCGATAATGCCACCAATGATGATGAAATCAACGATGAGGTGAAGATTTTCCAGAATGCCTTGGATTTCTCAGATACCAAGGTGCGCGACTGTATGGTTCCTAGAACCGAGATACAGGCGGTGGAGATGGAGACATCCTTGGAGGAACTGCGCCAGAAATTCATCGAGAGCGGAAATTCCAAGATTATCGTTTATGAGGAAGATATCGACCACATCGTGGGATACATCCACAGTTCTGAACTTTTCCATAATCCGAAGAGATGGCAGGATCATATCCGCACCATGCCTTTCGTGCCGGAAACCATGCAGGCACAGAAACTGATGCAGACCTTCCTGCAGCAGAAGAAGTCGCTGGGGGTCGTGGTGGATGAGTTTGGCGGAACCAGCGGTTTGGTAAGTCTCGAAGATATTGTGGAAGAGATCTTTGGCGACATCGAGGACGAGCACGATTCAGCTAAGTATGTGGCAAAGAAAACCGATGATGGTGATTACCTCTTGTCGGCCCGATTAGAGATAGATAAGATAAACGATATGTTTGATCTGGATCTTCCTGAGAGCGATGAGTATATGACTTTGGGTGGCTTGATTCTGCATGAATATCAGAGTTTCCCAAAGCTCAATGAAGTGATTAAAATTAACAACTTTGAGTTCAAGATAATTAAGTCAACATCGCGTAAGATAGAGCTTGTGAAACTCCACATCATCAAATAGTTGGATGAGAAAAGGGAATTTTTCGACTTTTTTAGGCTTATAGCCAAAAAAGATACGGAAAAATTCCCTTTTCTCGTATTATTTTTGTATTTTTGCAGTCAATTGGCTACTCGCTGCAAAAGTAGCTATATTCAAACATGGAAAAAATAAAATAATAATAATAATTAAAACGTAATGGCAGCATTAGGAACAATTAGAAAAAGAGGCGTGATACTGGTATGTATCATCAGTTTCGGCCTTTTCGCCTTCATTGCCGAGGAAGCTTTCCGCTCTTGCGATTCTGCAAAGAACAATGAGCGCCAGCAGATTGGTGAGGTTTATGGCGAGAAAATCAGCGTGCAGGATTTCCAGAAGCTCGTTGATGAGTACACAGAGGTTATTAAAATGCAACAAGGTCAGGAAAACCTTCCTGAGGAGCAGATGAATCAGGTGAAGGACATGGTATGGAATACATACGTGCAGAACCAGATCATCGCCAAGGAGGCTAGCAAGTTGGGGCTTACCGTAACAGACGCAGAGCTTCAGGACATCCTGAAGACAGGTACAAGCCCAATGCTTCAGCAGACTCCATTCGTAAATCAGCAGACTGGTCGTTTCGACGCATCTTCTCTCCAGAAGTTCCTGGCTGATTACAAGGCTCAGAAGGCTAACCCATCTGCTAATCCTCAGATGATGGAACAGTACACCAA
>CAKQCH010000125.1:0-5712 GCA_934216735.1 uncultured Prevotella sp. | reverse complement strand
TTATACCCAGGGCGCTGCCCTGGGCTAGGAGCTTTTGGGCCTTCAGCCCGTACTTGAACCACTTGCGAAACTTCAATTATCTGATGGCCCCCGCAGGCAGCTGCATGGTGAGACAGTGGATGCTGCCGTGCTGGCGGATGATGGTGAGCGAATCCACGCCTATCACCTCTCTATCCGGGAAGGCAAGCTGAATCTGGCGCTTCGCCTCCTCGTCCTTCTCCGGCTGGTTATACGTAGGGTAAATCACCGCACCGTTCAGAATCAGGAAGTTGGCGTAGGTGGCAGGCAGTCGGTCGCCCTTGCTGCCCTTCTCCGTAGTCAGTCGGTCGCCCTCGTCGTAGATGGCATCCGGCATCGGAAGCTTCAGCAGGCGGTAAGGGTATCCCTCGTAGTTGAACAGCTTCTGCAGCTGCTTCTCCAGCGCCTGGAAATCCTCATACTGTTCATCCTCAGGGTCGTCGCAGCCCACATATAATAAGGTGTCGTGCGGAGCCACCCTCACGATGGTGTCGATATGCCCGTCGGTATCATCGCCCACCAGGTTGCCATGGTCCAGCCATACCACCTGCTTGGCGAAGAAGAAAGTCTTGAGCAGACTGTCGATGTTCGCCCTGGTAAACGGCTGGTTTCTGTGGGGTGCCAGCAGGCATTGCGAGGTGGTGAAGATGGTACCCTTTCCGTCGCTCTCGATGCTTCCGCCCTCGAGCACGAATCCCTGGTGGTTCTCCATCGCCGCATCAAAGGCACCCTGGTAGTAGAGCTGCAGGTTGATGGCGTTGTCCTTCTGCCA
The DNA here is from genome assembly GCA_934216735.1 of uncultured Prevotella sp. Taxonomy (GTDB): domain Bacteria; phylum Bacteroidota; class Bacteroidia; order Bacteroidales; family Bacteroidaceae; genus Prevotella. Next base: position 4,922 of record CAKQCH010000125.1, on the reverse strand, counting down.
GGCGAATTTCTCGCCCCATCCGTTAAACTTGAAGTCGAGCAGATGGATAGGGATGATATGCGAGTTGCGCCTGCCTCTCGATACCATGCTGATAGGTCCGTGGTCGCGCGCCCATGTATCATTGGTGTCCATCTCGTAGAGGTGTACGCGGTTCATCTGACCCTCCGAGAGCCGTTCGGCGAGCATTCTGCGTGTACTCTCCACGATGGGTGTAACCACAAGCAGCTGCTCGTAGCGGGTGATGATGTCGGCAAGTTCCAGATAAGTGTTGGTTATCTGCCTGAGATAGGGTTTCCAGTCTGTACCACCATGTGGCCAGGTCAGCATAATGGCGCTCTGAGGCTCCCATTCTGCCGGAAGTGCGAAATCGCAAGGTAATGCTGATTGATACATAAGCTTTCAATTTTTATTATTTATTTATATAGCCAGCCCTTGTGTGGGTTGCATAGTTTAGTCCGTTCTTTCTCCCTTCTGGAAGAAGAGTTAGCGAATTATAGGTGCAAAAATAATAAAAAAAACGGCAACTTCCATAATTTTTTGAAATTTTTTAGTGAAACTCTTGCTAATTTCATGAGAAATGCTTAACTTTGCAGCCTAAATTTAAGAATAAGACATATTAGGAGCGTGAAAATAAAACAAGTAGTTGATGCCCTTGAACATTACGCGCCTCTGCCCTTGCAGGAAGGATATGATAATGCCGGCCTGCAAGTTGGATTGACAGAGGCGGTAGAAATGTCAGGGGCATTGTTGTGTCTTGACGTCACCGAGGCGGTGGTGGATGAGGCCCTCCAGAAGGGCTGCAATCTCATCGTGAGCCACCATCCGCTGATATTCCGCAAGCTGCAGAGAATCTCGGATGAGAACTACGTGCAGCGCACGGTGGTGAAGGCCATCAAGAATGATATAACGATAGTTTCCATGCACACCAACATGGATGCCGCCCAGGGCGGCGTGAACTTCAAGATAGCCGAGAAGCTGGGATTGAAGAACCTCCAATTTTTCGGCGGAGAGAAGGAAGTGGATGGTGTGAAGGGTGGAAACGGTGTGATGGGAGAAATCTCAGACCAGGATATCCAGGAGGCTGCCCGGGCAGGCAGGCTTTCGGAAGAGGTGAAGGAGCATTTTGCCGAGGGCATTGCTGCCGACGACCTGGTGCTGCTCTTGCGCCAGCGTTTCGGCGTGGAGTGCGTGCAGTGCAACCAGCTCTTGCGCCGTCCTATCCGCAAGGTGGCGCTCTGTGGCGGGTCGGGTTCGTTCCTGCTAGGCGATGCGATAGCCGCCGGGGCGGATGCCTTCATCACGGGCGAGATGAGCTATCATGAGTATTTCGGGCACGATCAGGAGATTCAGATCTGCGTCATCGGTCACTATCAGAGTGAGCAGTTTACCAGCGAAATCTTCCGCAGCATCATCCTAGAGAATTTCCCCGATGCCAAATGCTGCATCTCGGAAATCAACACCAATCCTATCATCTATTTATAAAAAGCTTCAAAGCATCAAAAGTATTAAAGAAGAATAAATAAAGGTTTAAAGATAAAATCAAGAAATTATGGCAAAGAAAGATCCTACAGATTTGACGGTAGAAGAGAAGTTGAAGACTCTCTACCAGCTTCAGGTAACCTTGTCAGGCATTGACGAGAATCGTGAGTTGAGAGGTGAGCTTCCTCTCGAGGTTCAGGACTTGGAAGATGACATCGCAGGTCTCACCACCCGCATTGAGAACATCCAGCGCGAGATTGAGCAGTTCGACCACGCAGTGGCTCAGAAGCAGGCAGAGATTGCTGACGCCCAGGCTAGCCTGGAGCGCTATCACAGCCAGCTGGAGACCGTGAGCAACAACCGTGAGTACGACACTCTGAGCAAGGAAATCGAGTTCCAGGAGCTGGAAATCGAGCTTTGCAACAAGAAGATTCGCGAGGGCTTGGCAAAGATGCGTGAGCGTGAGTACGACCTTCACAAGGCTGAGGAGCAGAAGGCCGACCGTGAGCACGGATTGGTTGAGAAGCGTTCTGAGCTTGAGGACATCATGGCTGAGACCCGTGAGGAGGAGGAGCGCCTTACAGAGAAGGCTCTTGAGCTTGAGAAGAAGATTGAGCCACGTCTGCTCGCCAGCTTCAAGCGCATCCGCAAGGGTGCCCGCAACGGACTGGGCATCGTATACGTGCAGCGTGATGCCTGCGGTGGTTGCTTCAACAAGATTCCGCCTCAGCGCCAGTTGGATATCAAGATGCATAAGAAGATTATCCCTTGTGAGTATTGCGGCCGTATCCTCATCGACCCAGAGTTGGCAGGTGTAAAGATTGAGACTCCAGCTGCAGATGAGAAGCCAAAGCGCAAGCGCGTATCTCGCCGCAAGAAGGCTGAGGATGGAGAATAATATTCTGGATAAAATATATAAAAAAAGAGGGTGAGTCATAAGTTCATGACACATCCTCTTTTTTTCGTTTTTCTACAACTTTTTTAACTCATGCAGCTCGTGACTCCGAGCGAAGTGGCTACGGCAGTCAGAATAGAGATTAAAATCTGAATAACAGTCTTCCATGTTTCCTTCTTCATAGGCAGTTTTTTTAGTGATGAATGATTAGTGGTAAATGATTATTTTTAGCGATGTGATAGGATAGAAGAGTAGCCCCCGAAGGGGCTAACTCTACAGAGTGATGTGCTCGTTATCGCCATTGCTTCCGGTTCCGTCACCGGTTCCGCCACCCTGGCTAGTGTTGCCACCAGAGCCTTCACTGCCCGTTCCGCCTGAGGTTCCGCCGCCTTCCTGGGTGTTGCCGCTTCCGCCTCCGTTGCTTCCGCCTCCGTCGGTTCCGCCGCCAGGAGTATTCTCGGCCCCGCCGTCCTCTTCGCCGCCACGGGCGTCGTAGGCAGTAATCTTACAGAGCTTCTTCAATTCAGAATTGCTCCAGTTTTTGGTATTTTTCACCAGAAGATGGATATCCTGCACACTAGCCGAAGTAACCTTCTCTCTGCTCACCTCGCCACGCGAACTCATGCCGATGGAGAAGAGACCCAGGTCGCCCAGACGCACGCTCTTGCCGTCGAGGATAAGCTCCTTCAGGCAGTCGAGCATATCCATCATCACGCCGTGCACGGTGCCGCGGCTGTAAGGCGAGTTGTGGGATGAAATGTGATCCACGAACTCCTCGAAGTTCATCTCTCTGTCGGTCACCACAGTGGCATACCAGAGTTCCTTACCAGCGTTCTCACCCGTCTGAGGGGTGCGCTTTACTTTGCGATACTTAATGTTTCCCTGTCCCATACTTTTTTTAGTGATTAATGATTAGTGATTAATGATTATTGTTCTCTTTGTCATCAGCAGCCCTTCTTCTGAATGACGGTGCAAAGATACGGCTTTTTTCTGATACCACCAAATTTCGGATGGCGATAAGGACCGATTTTCAGCAACCTTTGATTCGGAATTTGGTTAATAAAGCTAACTCATATTTTTGCGGCGGGAGAACCATAGTTTTTTTTGACGCAAAACATAGTTTGTCCCAGAAGAAGATATCTCTCTCAGACTATTTCCCCCGATTCCTGTAACCCCCGCAATTTCCTTCGAAATCTTACGGTTCTTACAGTTCTTACAGTTCTGACAGTTCAAAACGGACCCCCTATGAAAAGTGCAGTTGAAAACTAATATATATATAAATATATATATTAAAATATATTAATTACTATTTCCTTTCTTCCCGTTATCCATCTACCCCCTAGTTTTGAACTGTCAGAACTGTAAGAACTGTCAGAACCGTAAGAACCGTAAGGGGCATGGATTTCTGCAAAATCATGGAGCAACAGTTCATTCTCACAAATAAGGAGTTTTGTTATTTCTTTACAAAAATCAAAGATGGACCATCGGTTTATGCCTGGAGTCCAAGTTCTCTGCATCGCCGTATATGCCCCCGCCCAGGCGTTCCGCCGGAATTAGTTTTGCAGTCCTGCCGTCCTGGGGGAAACTATTGCACCCACCATTTTTTGAAACTTTTCTCCCGATTTTCTTGCATGTTTCAAAATAAAAGCGTAATTTTGCGGTAGTATTTAAAAATAGAACCGTATCATTTTAAAACAGAAAGGTTATGAAGTACTTAGACCCTAAGGCAGACCTTACGTTCAAGAAGATATTCGGCAATCATCCTAAAAGACTGATCAGCCTCCTGAACGCCCTTCTGCCACTCAGCGAAGAAGAGCAGATACACGAGATAGAGTATCTGCCAACGGAACTTGTGCCCGAACTGGAAGGCCACAAGAATACGATAGTAGATGTGCTCTGCACTGATGCCAGAGAAAGGAAATTTTGCGTAGAGATGCAGATGGAATGGTCTAACGCTTTCAAGCAGCGAGTACTGTTCAATGCCTCCAAGCTCTACGTGAGTCAGGCGATGAAGCGCGAGAAATACAGCGATCTGCAACCGGTATATTCCCTGAATCTTGTGAATGACATCTTCGAGCGTGATACTCCTGAATTCATCCACAACTATCGCATCGTGCACGACAAGGATAGCAACAAAGTAATCGAAGGCTTGCATTTCACCTTCATAGAACTTCCTAAGTTCACTCCTCATTCCATCTCCGACAAGCGCATGATGGTATTGTGGCTCCGTTTCCTGACGGAAATCAATGCCAATACGCAGGAGATTCCTTCCGATCTGCTTCGTGACCCGGAGATAGGAAAAGCCGTAGAGGAGTTGAAGATTTCCGGCTTTACAGATGCCGAACTCAGAGCCTACGACAAATTCTGGGATTCTGTAAGGGTAGAGAAGACCCTTCAGTACGACAGCTATCAGCAAGGCATGGAAAAAGGCAAAAGCCAAAGAAGTATTGAGATTGCTAAGAATATGCTGTCAAAAGGCATGGATGCAGCAACGGTAATGGAGATAACGGGGTTGACGGAGAGCCAGATGCAGCAGTTGATGTAATTT
>CAKQCH010000124.1:0-5778 GCA_934216735.1 uncultured Prevotella sp. | reverse complement strand
CTTTCGTGTCCTCGCTTCCAAAGATTCGCTTGAAAGCCCAATCGACACGTGGGTCTATAAATCTTGCCATCTTCTTACGTTTTATAAGGTCGTGGACGCAATATTGCATTTCAGTCGCAAAGATACACTTTTTTATTGAAACTTCCTAAAATTTCTGGGATTTTCTTTCAAAAAGAAGGAAAAGAAGAGGTATGGGAGGATAATGTAACGCTTTTGGGGTAGGAAATCTATCAGGCATTCTCCGTCCCCAAAGGGGGCGAATGTGAATAACCGCGGGTGGAATGACCGAAGGTCATGGAACCTGCGGATAGCTGATACACACTCTCCAATCGTCCCCAAAGGGGGCGAACAGGGGCAAGACTGGGTGTGGTTCGCCCCCTTTGGGGACGCTCCCTCTCTCCCGGTGCCTAATCCGCAGGTTCCATTCCCTTCGGTCATTCCACCAGCGGTTATTGAAAGTTGGCCCCCTTCGGGGACCGGAGGTTGCCTGTGGGAGCTCGTGGGGGAATACCTTTTGAGGGGACTATCGGGTATCTGGAAAACTCGAAAAAGGAGGTGAAAACTTGGCGTCCAGGCGGATTTGTAATCCGCCTTCAAAAAATGTCCCAACCTAGTTGGGATTTGCGGATTTGCAATCCGCAGCAGGCTAGAATGCTGTTGCTGGATTAGGGCTCACACCCCCTCGTCTTTCTTTGGGAAAAGACGAAATCTTTACATTTTCGCCTTTTTAGGCTATCGGAGGCGTTCCTGATATGGTTTTGATGAAAAATGGGAGGGAAAAACGGAAAAAACAGAATTTACCACCTAAATAACAAAATTTACCCGTCGCATTGCAGCAAAGCTACACCTTGAACATAGGAAGTAGACACATGAACAGGGAAAAGATGCATCTTATTCCAAATAATTTTTGTATATTTGCAGTGAAAATCAGATATTTATTTATCTGTCAATAGGTGAATATACAAAATAAATATTTTACATCAATCATTTAATCTAAATTATTGAGTATGAAACAGAAACAAGTACACAAATCGAATTGGCTCGTCACGATGCTGATGCTCGTGATGGCTATTCTCATGCCTTATGGAGGGGCATGGGCACAAACGGAGCCTTCCAGTGGTGATGGCTCAGTAGATAATCCTTATAAGATATCCACAGCTGCCGAACTGGCGTGGTTCCGCGACTATGTGAATGGAACTATCGTGGATGAAGACGAAGCAGATGGAACTACTCACCCATCAGCTTCAGCTACGCTGACTGAAGATATCGACTTGTCTGAGTTCTGCCATGCGGCTGATGACACCAAGAATCCTGAAGAGGTCAGCTGGATTCCTATCGGTAACTATGATAATCAGTATCAAGGTACATTCGATGGCAACGGTAAGACTATCAGAAATCTCTACATCAATGCCACCTCTGATTATACCGGTTTCTTCGGTGAAGCTCATGAAGGTGGCTGCATCAAGAACATCACTTTCGACAATGCGAAGGTAAAGAGTACTAGTGATTATAGTACTGGAATTTTGGTAGGAGACGCAGGTTCTTGTATGATTGAAAATATCAAGACCTTGGCTAACTGTTCGGTAGAAGGAAAAGTATTCGTTGGCGGAATAGCAGGAAGATCAAGCAGCTACATCATCAACTGCGAAAACCATGCAGAAGTGAAGGGTACACGTTTTTTAGGAGGAGTTGTAGGTCGCTATGGCGGTTCCGGTTCCATCACTTCATGCGCTAATTATGGTGCCGTAACAGGTACGCAAACCTACGTTGGCGGCATGGTTGGATATTTTGCCTCAGGAACCATTCAAAACAGTGCCAACTATGGCGATATAAAGGGAACTAATTCTGTCGGAAACTTGATAGGATTTGCTGATAAATGCAATCTGAATAATGTGCTTGGCACTGGTAATGTTACTGCTATTTCTAATACAAAGCGTGGCGGTCTCCTTGTTGGATTCATCAGCCAATCCTCCAGCACTGCTTCTGGCATCTTGGCATACAACAGCAGTGCTAAGCTGACGATTAATGGAATTGAGCAGACAGGTGAAGCTGTCAGGGCTATCGGAGATGGCTCAATGACTTCTACTGAAAAGATAAAGGCATTTACTACAGAACAATTGAAGAGCGGATTGGTTGCCTATATGCTCAAGCAAAATGTCTCAGGAAGTGCAAAATGGGGACAAAAACTGGGCACAAACGATTATCCTTTACTTGGCTCTGCTGATGAGGTTTACTTGGATGGTAATGTGACAATGAATTGTTTAGGCGAGGTGGTAGGAACAGGTACATTTACCAATACCAAGCCTGAACAAGAAGGCACATTTTCGATTAATCATGGCGAAAGTCCCTTACATCACAAATCCGTGGATGCTACCTGCACTGTAGATGGTAAAATAGAATATTGGGAATGTAATCTTTGTCATGCATCTTTCTCGGATGCTCAGTTGACTCAAGAGGTGAGCACTCCTGTAGTATCAGCAACAGGACACGAATATGATGAGAACGACAAATGCACGAAATGTCAGCAGGAAATTCCTTTCTTGACATTGGGCAACAAAGCCATAACAATCGAAAAGGTATTTGGCAGCAGGGATAAAATCAGCGGTTACAATCTTTATAAATATACGGCTCCAGAAGATGGCACATTGGAGGTGACGGCTGCCAGCGGCAAAGATACCTATGGCACCCTGTGGGAGAGTCGAACGGCTGCATCTTGCTTGACTAAGGACGATAGAGGCAATGGTAATGACTTCAAAATCACCTATTCTGTAACGAAAGGCACCACTTATTATATTGGTGCAAGAGAATACTTTGGCGGTGCCATCGAAGGCAAGGTCACGCTCAATGTAAAAATGATAAGTAATCAACCACCTACAGGTATGACTGGTAAAGGAACCGAGGCGGAACCTTTCTTGCTGAAGACGGCAGATCATCTGGCGTGGTTCCGTGACTATGTAAATAGAGCCCACCCTAGCGCCTGTGCAAAGATTGCCGATGATGTGGTAGCAATTGATATGAGCACTGTATGCCATGAGGCTAATACCGCCACGAATACTGAAGAGCTCAGCTGGACTCCTATCGGAAACTCAAATAATAAGTATCAAGGTACATTCGATGGTAACGGGAAGACCATCAGTAATCTCTACATCAATGCCACCTCTGATAATATAGGTTTCTTCGGCGTTACTGATATTGGCAGTCTCAAGAATATCACTTTCGACAATGCGAGGGTAATGAGTACTGGTGATTATACCACAGGAATTTTGGCAGGAGAAGCAGGCTCTAGTTTAGCTATTGAAAATGTCAAGACCATGGCAAACTGTTCGGTAGAAGGAAAAGAAAACGTTGGCGGAATCGCAGGATATGCAAGAGGCAACATCGACAACTGCGAAAACCATGCAATGGTGAAGGGTACAACAGGTGTAGGAGGTATTTTAGGTTGGTATGATAGTTCCGACAATTCCATCACTTCATGCGCTAATTATGGTGCCGTAACAGGTACGGAAGCCAGCGTTGGAGGCATGGTTGGATATTTTACCTCAGGAACCCTTCAAAACAGTGCTAACTATGGCGATATAAAGGGAACTATTGAAGTCGGAAACTTAATAGGAATTGCTGATATATGCAAGCTGAACAATGTGCTTGGCGCTGGTAATGTTAATTTTAGTTCTGAACTAGGTATTGCCGGTCTCCTTGTTGGATACATACACAATTCCTCCAGCACCGCTTCTGGCATCTTGGCATACAGCAGCAGTGTTAAGCTAACCTTCAATGGAGATGAGCTGACAAATGGTGCTGTAATCGGAGATGGCTCATTGACCTATCCTGACGGTAAGAATGAAGCTGACGTGGTCAAGGCATTCACCGCAGAGCAGCTGAACAGCGGCGAGGTGGCATGGCTGCTGAATGGCTCCACATCTGTTCCTGCCGAAGGAAGCACCTTAGCTTGGTATCAGAAACTTTTAGGTACTGATGCAGATGCTTATCCTGTGCTTGTTGCTGAAGAAGGCAATACTGTATATAAAGGAACTTTCCGCTACTGCGACAATACGACTTCCTCATATAGCAACAGTTCTTCTGATAGTGAATTGATTCATGTAGCATCTGCCACTTTAACCAGTCCTGAGTTCGACTCAGCCAAGCTCATCTATCACATGGGCTGCAGCAACGAGAACTGCCCTGAGCATAAGTATGCAGCAAATGAAGATGGTACACTGAAGGCAACAAAGTCAACAGATGGCAAGTTCTATGTCGAGGAACTGAACCTTACCGATGCTTCAGCCATCAACACCCAGGCTCAGTTCACGATTAAGAAACTTCAGTATAGCCGTCAGCTCACTGAGGGACAGAAGGGTTATGTAACACTCTGCCTTCCTTTCGATATCAAGGCAGCAGAAGTTGCTGGTGCAGAGAAATGCTATCCATTGGGAGATATGATGATCCACATGCCTACAGAAGATGCAAGTGTATTGAAGTTCGTTCTTATGCTCGATGAGCAGTCAGACATCAAGGCTGGCACACCAATGGTTGTTGAGCTTGCTGCAGAGAATGCAGCTCAGAAATTGGTTGCATCGGCACAGAATGTAGAGTACAACGCCAACTTCTTTGCAGCTCCAGCAACCAAGTCGCTGACTCTGAGAGACTGGGATGGCAAGTCGGGAATGATGCCTATCTGCCATGACTTGGCAAGTGCCTCAATAGGCGGTGTCTATACAGCTACAACTCTGGAACCAGGAAGCTACAGTTTGGGTAAAGGTGGTAAATTCGGTATTCACGAAGGCGAATTGTCTCCTTATCGTGTATATCTGAACATTCAGACATCACAGTCGGCTCCATCCCGTGCCATGATGTTCAGCATCGGCTTGCCAGACGACAGTTCTACCACCGGCATCCGCATCATCAATATGGCGGATGGCATGCAGGCGGGTTCATCCGTTAAGTCAGCAGCCGTCTATACCTTAGAGGGTCAGTGCGTAAATGGCACACCTCGTAAGGGCATCTATATCAAGAATGGAAAGAAATTTATTGTTAAATAATTAAACGATAAAGGGATTATGAAAGAAATGATGAAAGGAATCATGAAGAAGAAGGAGTATTTTGCACCATCGATTCAGGTAATCGAGATGGAGCATTCCTGCAGCATCTTGGCAGCGAGTGGAGAAAAGCCAGAGGATGATTACGATGACTGGGGACCTGGTTATGGAACTAATGATCCAAGACATCCAGGTGAGGGATTGTAATCTGAGGATTCGGATTAAATAAATTTGTAATCTGAGGATTCGGATTATATAAAAAAAGAGAAAGGGCTGCAAGCGGCATGATTGCCGTTTGCAGCCCTTATTGTTTTTATGGCAGAAGATATTCCCTTCACGCCTGGCATAGTCACTTATACTAAGAAAACGCCTGGCGGATAATGTACATACACTACGACTGAAGTTGCTTCAGCTGGTTTTCTGTTAATCCAGTAGCTTGCATGATTTGAGTCCAAGACATACCCATTGCCAAGAGGTTACGGGCTACTTTCAGACCGTTAGACAGTTCACCTTCTGCTCGACCTTCAGCTCGACCTTTAGCAAGACCTTTAGCAAGACCTTCCGCAAGACCTTTTTCCCTTCCTCTCTTCTCATCAAATTTTCTGGTGGCATATATATCACGCATATTCTTGATATCCTCGTCATAAAGCTCAAGTTCCTCGCGGGAAAGCTTGCGGAGGTCGCCTATTTCTGCCAACTTGCGGAAGACTGGATACTTCTCGCTGAATGGCATCTGCTCAAACAT
>CAKQCH010000123.1:0-5903 GCA_934216735.1 uncultured Prevotella sp. | reverse complement strand
CTTGCCTATTTTCTTGCTCACCGTGGCAAACACGCCGTAATCGAAGAGATGATAGGCTGGAATCAGGAACTCTGTTCCCTTGTTAATTGATTGCTGCCACATGCCGTTGACACCTGTTGAGAATTTCCAGCCATTCATTTCCGGCGAGAGATAATGCAGGTCGTAATTCACTGTATGGAGCATGAAGTCGAGTCCGCATTCCTTCGGATTCTCTTCCTCCTCAAACTCCTGACGGCGGTTCTGCTGATAACCCAAGAGGAGTTTCAGATTGCCGTCGCCCAGGAACCAGGAATTGTCGAGCACCGCCTTGTAATGGTGAATCTGCTGATAAGGCATTGGCTTGCCGTAACTCTTGGCTTCGTAGCCATCCGGAATTTCCAGTTCGCCCGTTTTCTCATCTCTTTCTCCCTCTACGATGCCCGGAGTGAGATGATAATAATCGAGTGTGAGATGCGAATGCCCCTGGCGGTAGTTCCAGCCTAGAAGCTGCGAGAATGCCTGTTCTCTGAGGGATGAACCGAATACATAACCATCGTATTTATTCTTGTAGGCATGCGCCATCTTTCCACTATATCGGGTATTCCAGACAAAGCCGCCCTGGTTGCCGGCAAAGTTGAGCGAATAATCAAAAAGTCCGTTGTTGGTTTGATAACCCGTTGAGAAATTTGCTCTCATGTCGCCCTTGGCAAGGGTAGGAGCGGAGTGGAAGATGAGGACGCCAGCCATCGCATCCGAGCCATACATAAGACTTGCAGGACCTTTCAGGATCTCTACGGAATGAACCGAAGCCGGGTCGATTTCTATTCCGTGTTCATCGCCCCATTGCTGCCCTTCCTGTCTGACTCCATCATTTACTACGACCACACGGTTAAATCCCAATCCACGTATCACGGGTTTGGAGATTCCGCTTCCCGTGGTAATCTGCGAAACGCCTGACTGGTGAGCGATGGCATCGATGATGTTGGTAGAAGGCTGCATTTCGAGCTGGCGGGCAGAAACGAAAGAGATGGGTGCTGGCGACTGCTTGAGCTTCTGGCTGCCAGTCAATCCCGTAACTACTACTTCATTCAGTTTCACGCTCGATTCTGTCAGAGGCTGGTGCTTGATGGAATCGCTGTTTTCCATACCATGAATGCTTGACTTTTCCTTGTTATTATCTGCTTCGTTTATAGCCATAGCATGGGCTGTTGCCGACGAGCACAGACTCATCAGCAATATTGAATTCAATATTGTTCTCATTATGTTATTTGTTACCTTATTCTGTTAATTTCCAATTATTTATGAAAACAGATAATAAGGTGGGGCACGGGTGGATTTTACCCCCTTCGCCCTGCACAGGCAAGGAGAGCAGAAGGCACGGCGAGGGGAGAGATGGAGCACGGTGATGGCAACCCATACCACGAGGGATGGAGCCAGATAAGGTGTGCTTTGCAATTGGCAGAGCACACAGTCGTGCATGGTATTCTGCAGAGCTATCAGATGGCCGTCGTGATGAACATGATGGGCGCAATCTGCACAATAGAAATCAGCATGAGTTCCCTGCGCTTCACCATGATGGTGAAACGTAACGGCAAGCAGCATCGGCAGGTAAACCAATAGCAGCAGCCAGGAAATCCTGATTCTCTTATGCGTTATCCTCTGCATTTAACAATATTTATTTTCTGCAATTATCTATAGTCTTCTGATTTTTCCGTTTGCAAAGTTAATCATTTCTTCCTAAAATGCCGCATTTCCCAATTATTTTTGTACTTTTGCAACAAAATTTTAAAAATAAGCGTACCCGATTTCAGGGGGATGTTGTATTATGAACAAAGTAGAATCATAAAAACAAGAAAAATGATGAAAAGAACGACTTCCCTTATACTGTGTCTTGTCTTGAGCATTTCCCTATTTGCTCAAAGCAGGGGTGTGACCTTTCAGGTGCATAACGAAACGCTTACTTCCGTGTTGAAGAAGATTGAAAAGGCGGGCGAGAAGAATATCCTCTTTGCCTATCAGGCTACCGACCAATATCGCGTTACTGCCAATATCCAGGCTAAACGACAGAAGGAAGCCCTGGAGATGGTGCTGCAAGGGAAACCTTTCTCCTTCGTAGAGCACAATACCTATTTTGCCGTTCAATATACGGGCAAGACAACCCGGGTGGAACAGATCAAGGGCCGCGTGGTGGATGAGCACCAGCAGCCCCTGCCTTTCGCCAACGTGGTGTTGATTTCCTCCGTCAGCAAGGCCTATGTTGCCGGTTGCGTAACGGCAGAGGATGGAAGCTTCGTGCTTCCTTATGCCGATAAGGATGTGATACTGAAGGTTTCGTTTGTGGGCTATAAGTCGCAGACCTTGGCCTGCAAGCCAACCATGCACATCGGTCTGCATCCCGACACCCAGCAGCTGAAGGCGGTAACCATCAAGAGTTCCCGCCCCAATGTGGTGTATAAGGACGGTGCCTTCACCACCCTGGTATCCGGTACCATCCTGGGCGAACTGGGCTCTGCCGAAGATATGATCAGCCAGTTGCCTTTCGTTTCGGGCGAAGCAGGCAGTTGGGAAATCATCGGTCGTGGAGCGCCCGAGATTTATCTCAACGGCAGGAAACTGGAAAATCTGAACGAACTCAAGCGATTGAGCGCCAAGGATATTCTGAAGGCAGAAATCGTTACCGTTCCCGGAGCGCAGTATGGCTCCAAGACCAATGCCGTAATCCGTCTGCGTGCCGTTCGCAAGCGCGGACAGGGCTTGAGCGGAAGCCTTTATTCTGAATATTCCCAGGGCCGTTATTCGCCTCATACTTATGATGATGTGCAGTTGAACTACCGCACGGGCGGACTCGATATCTTCGGCGAAGTAGGAGCGGGATTGGATCGCTCGCACACCACCGCCCATTCCGAAACCCAGCTCCATACCACCAGCGACTGGGATTTCAACAGCCGCAGAACCACGAATACCAATGGTGGAGAGATTCTTATGAACGCAGGATTCAACTATGAGATTTCCGAACAGCAATCGCTGGGTATGCGCTATGAAACAACCAATATGATAGGCAACAACTACACCCACAGCTGGGGAGCAACCGATGTGTGGGAGGATGGCAAACTGACGGAAAGCATGGGCGTAGATCTGTTTTCGAAAAGCAAGCCTCATTGGTCGCATAGCGTGAACGCCTATTATAATGGCGATTTCGGCAAGTGGAACATCAATTTCAATGGCGACTTCTATAATAAGGTGAGCCAGAGCACCCAGACGGTGATAAACGACGGCAAGCAGGATGCGGAATCAGAAAGCAAGGTGAGGAGTAATCTCTATGCTGCCAAGCTGGTGGTGTCGGGACCTTTGTGGAAGGGTAGGCTTTCCTTCGGAACGGAAGAGATGTTTACTAACCGCCACAACGACTTCACCCAGAGCGGCTTTTCTGCCGATGCCTTCAACCACATTCGCCAGTCTATCTATGCCGGATTCCTGCAGTATTATCTGAACATCGGGCGCATGAATTATGGAGCCGGTTTGCGATATGAATATCAGAAAACTGAATATTACGAGAAGGATGTGCTGCAGGCGGAACAGAGTCCCAGCTACAGAGATTGGATTCCCTTCCTATCCATCGGCTACAGCAAGGAGAATCTGAATCTTTCCTTCTCCTATCGTCTGAACAAGTACAGTCCTATCTACTCCATGCTTCAGAGCAGCATCGATTACGACAGCAAGTACGAGTACAAGTCCGGTGACCCTCATCTCAAGCCTCAGAAGCAGCACAGCTTCAATCTCTCGGGCAATTACAAGTGGCTGTCGTTCATGGCCTACTACAACTATGTGCTCGACATGTACATGACCTGGTACAAGCCTTACGACGAGGTGAACCATCCTAGTGTGCTTTTGCAGACGATGGCCACGGTGCCCCATTCCTACTATTGTGGAGCCAATATCCGTGTGGCGCCTTCGTTTGGAATCTGGTATCCTAACCTCACGGCGAGTGTTTTCTACAGTCATGATAATGTAGATCATCTCAATATCCCCGAGTTTGGCAAAAACCAGCCTCAGTTTACATTCAGCATGAACAACAATCTGAGGCTTCCCCACCGGTGGTTCATGAATCTTTCGGGCAATGTCAGCACGAGGGCGGAGATGGGAATCGGAAGGAGAAAATGTACGGGCAACATGCAGTTCCGGGTTTCCAAGGACTTCCTGAAGAACGATGCCCTCAAGGTGATGTTTGTATTGCGAGACCTCTTGCATACAGGATATTATTATTTCGAGGCAAACGGCACGCAGTCGCATCGCACGTTTACCCGATACGCAGATAATCAGAAAGTTGCCATCAATGTGAGATACACATTCAATGCAACGAGAAATAAATATAAAGGTAGTGGCGCAGGACAGAGCGAAAAACAACGACTTTAAGCAGCTATTCCTGGAAATGTATCCTCGATTGGTGCGTTATGCCGTGTCCCTTTTGGGAGACGGCAACGAGGCCCGTGACGTTGTGGGAGATGTTTTCGAGAAGACGTGGAACCAATTCTCCTCCTTGCAGATGGAAACAAGGAGGAGCTGGCTCTACGCATCGGTGAGAAATGCCTGTCTCAACTGGCTCAAGCACCAGCAGGTGGAACAGACCAATGTGGAGGCGCTGATAGAGGCCACCCGGTATGATATGAGTACCCAGTATGAGGAGCACGAGCGCCTGCTGCAACAGGCGGAGCAGATAGCGAGGGAGCTGAAGGAACCCACCTGCACGATACTCCGCCTCTGCTATTTCGAACATCTCACCTATCAGCAGGCAGCCGACAGGCTGGGCATCAGTCCCAACACCGTGAAGAAGCATATTTCCAAGGCACTCGCCATCTTGCGCGAGCGAATGAAGCATACAAACATAGAGAATTAGGAGGAAAAATCATGAATAAGAATCAAGATCAAGAACTGGATTATAGAATGGATTCTGTATCAGAAAATGTTTCTGAGAAAGTTTCAGAAAATGCTTCTGAGAAAGTTTCTGAAAAAGTTTCTGATGCCCGGCTTTCCCAGATATTCGGGGAAGCCTTGGGCGATGAGCCTTCGAAGGAAGAAACGCTGGCGGCTTGGGAAGCTTTCGAGAAGAAGCATATTTCTTCAGAGAAGGAACATCTACAGAAGGCAGAAGATGAATTGTCTGAGAAAAAGATAGAGGATGAAATCGGAGGAGAATCTTCATCCAGAAAGATTTCCAAAGCCCGAATCCTGGCTTGGATTACTGCCTCAGCTGCAGTAGCGGCAAGCCTCTTCCTTTTTATTTTCCGTTCATCCCAGGAGATTTCTCAGCCTACGGAGTTCTCCATGGAGCTTTTCTCGGAGGTCACTTCTCCCAAGCAGGTGGAGCAGACCCTGAGCAATGGCCATTGCGTGGTTTCTACCCCGGCAGCAACCACCACATTGGTAACGCTGAGCGATGGCACCAGGGTGATGCTCAACGCCAATTCTACGCTCGAATATCCTGTATCTTTCGATGATGCAGAAGTCCGGGAAGTCCGTCTGAAGGGCGAGGCTCATTTCGAGGTAACCAAGAACCCTCATCGTCCTTTCGTGGTAAAGGCGGGCGAGATGCAGACGCAGGTATTAGGTACCATATTTGATGTGAAAGCCTATCGCAAGGATGCCCCAAAGGTTACCCTGATGCAGGGCAAGGTGAAGGTGAGCAATGCCGATACTGAGGTGGAAATGCGCCCGGGGCAGACCGCTACGCTCCAGTCGGATAAGATAGTAGTGTCTAAGGCTTCCCCTTCAGCCTCCGATTGGCTGGAAGGCGATTTCGATATGGATCAGGTTACGCTGGCAGAGGCGATGAGCGACATCGGAGCCTGGTACAACAAGACTGTAGTCTTCCAATCCCAGGCGAATATGGATAAGCTCATCCACTTCCGCTTCTCCCGCAGGGCAAG
>CAKQCH010000122.1:0-5919 GCA_934216735.1 uncultured Prevotella sp. | reverse complement strand
GTTTCCACGTGAGCAAGAAGGTTTACAAGCGTGCCATAGGCGACCTCTACAAGAAGCGCCTCATCACCGTAAGCCCAATGAGCATCCGATTGGCAGAATAAAGTTTTTTTTTAGATGTATATATAATAAGGTATATATATAAAAAGGTGGAGCATCGAACCCGATGTTCCACCTTCATTTTTTTGAAACAATTCATTCAAAACATTGTATCACCATTGCATTTCTCCTGTAATCTAATACCCCTACCTTTGCAACCAGAAAAGATTATCATAGAAAAGAAGAAGAATGAGAAAGAAAACATTTGCAAAAGGTAGTTTGCTGATGATGACCATGCTCGTTAGCAGCAACATGATGGCTGGCACACCAGAATTGGAAGGCAATGCCACCAGCAACGCAGTAAAAGCCCATCGCGTACTCGTGATTGGCGCTCAAGACAACGTGAAATCAAACTATTTCGTTACTGATATGCTGGCAGAGGATACGCAGATCAACCCAGACAGCGTATGCTACATATATAATAAGGTGATAGAAGACAACCTCGCACAACTTGCCCAGAAATCAAAGGCAAACTTCACCTATGTAGACGGTAATGCCATTCAGGGCACCTACCACGACATTCTGGAGGATATCAAGACCACAGGCGAAGGCGAGAACCAGTCATCTGACCTTACATTCGTCAATGCCACCCAACTCCGTGGCATGCTCGACCAGGCAGGAGCCGATTATCTCCTCCTCCTCGACAATCACTATCTCAAGTATCAGGAAGAGCCTTTCAAGACCATCTTCCACTACGTGAACTATTCACTCTATGATGGCAACAAGAAGAAATTGGCACAGGGTAGCAATTACTTCACATCCATCAACCCACAGTCGGAACAGCAGATGCTCAAGGCTAGCCGCAAGAGTACTGCCAAAATGCTCAACGATGTGGAGAGTACACTCACAGCTATGAGAAAGTAAAAGAAAGTATTCAGGAAATAGCAGAAGAATTCTTTTAGGAAATAGGAATAGAAGAATTCTATGATATTCGGCAGAATCACGATAAACTTTTATAAACCAAAGATTGTATTTTATGAATTCAATTCGATTTGTCGCCACAGCAGCGCTGTTGGCGGCTGGTAGCACCACGTGCCTCTTTGCACAGAACACCCGTGCCACCGTTACTGGAAAGATTGTGGATAACACCAAAGAACCAGTAATCGGTGCCTTGGTAACCGTAAAGAACGAGTCTACAGGTTTCACCGTTTCCGCTGCCACTGATGCCAACGGAAACTATACCATCCGAGAAATTCCACTCGGTTCGCCTTACACCATCACCGCCAAATACATTGGTTATGGTGACCAGAAGCGCACAGGCTATTCGCTCAACCAGGGCGATATGCTGCGTGTTGACTTCACCATGAGCGACCAGAGCCAGGAATTGAAAGAGATTGAAGTGGTGGCAAACTCTCTGAAGAAGAACGTGGATAACGAGGGAGCATCAACCAGCGTTACAGCGCAGGACATCAAGAAACTGCCTGTAAACGGACGTAACTTCACTTCGCTCATCGACCTCTCTCCGCTGAGCAACGGCATGAACCTCAGCGGTCAGCTTGCTTCTTCCACCGGTTTCAACATCGATGGCATGTCATCCAAGAACCCTATCTCCGGCGGTGCTGCCAATACCAGAAAAGGCAGTCCTTACGCCATGACCATGGAGGCCGTGAGAGAGTTTAAGGTGGTAACCAATGCCTATGATGTAACCTATGGCCGTGCAGGTGGCGGACTCATCAACGCCGTAACCCAATCGGGTACCAACACCCTCAAGGGTTCGGCATTCTCCTATCTCCGCACCGACTGGCTCGCCAGCCAGTACGACATCCTCGGCAACAAGCGTACCTCTGATTTCTCCACCTATCAGTATGGTTTCTCGCTGGGTGGACCTATCATCAAAGACCGCCTGCATTTCTTCGTGGCATGGGATCATCAGCAGGACACCAAGCCATTGCGCATCGCCGACATTCATGGAGCATCGGATGAAAGCAGATACAATCTGTCGCAAGCTACACTTGATGCCTTCACCCAGATAGCAAAAGATAAATATGGGCTGCCTAACCAGCCGGAGTACGGTTCGTTTGACAAGAAATCAAACACCAACTCCGTGTTCGCACGCATCGACTGGCAGATCAACCCAACCAACCTGCTCAGCGTTCGCAACAACCTGAACATCAACAAGCAGCCATATAGCCAGGGTGACAATACCACCATCAACTTCCTGGAGTCTTACTCCGACTGCAACACAGCAGACAACAGCTTGATGGCATCTCTTCGCAGCGTATTCGGACCAAAGATTACCAACGAGGCAAAAGTGCAATGGATGTATTCGATGGAAGAGACCAAGGCAAACAACCTTCTTCCTAACGGAACCATCCCACGTGCCATCGTACAGAACGTAGCATCGGAAGTAGACGGAAAGACCTTGATGACCAACATCCAGATAGGTGGACAGCGATTCACCCCGGAGAATTTCCACGACAACGTATATCAGTTTGTGGATAACCTGCTCATCAATGCAGGCAAGATCAACTATACCCTGGGCTTGGACGTGATGTATTCTCACCTCTCCTCACTCTATGGCAGCGAGACCAACGGACGTTTCTACTTCAAGGGACTCGATAGTTTCAACAACATGACCCCTTACCGATATGCCCGCGACGTTTATATGGTAGAAGGCGAAAAGAACCAGAAGGTAACCCAGCGCATCGTAAACGCAGGTATCTACGGTCAGTTGCACACCCAGCTCTTCGAGGGCTTCGACCTCACAGCCGGCGTCCGCATCGACAACGCTTCCTATCTTGACCATGGCAACTACTACGAGCCAGCCGACCGACTTCTCGGTGTAAGAACCGACAAGGGCATCGGCCTCTTCCTGGTACAGCCAAGATTGCAGTTGCAGTGGGATATCAACAACAAGCATACCGATATTCTGAAGCTTGGTGGCGGTATCTTCGCATCCGACATCAACAACTACGCCACGGTGAACAGCCAGGTATTCGACGGAAGCCGCATCGTAACCATCGATACCCAGGATGCGAGCCTCATCCCTACTCCTAACTTCCCAAGCTATCGACAGGACCCAGCTACAGCTCCGGGTGCTGATCTGCTGAAGAATCCAAATGTAGAGAAGCTCGTCACCATCAACTGCAACAAGGAGGGCTCCAAGGTGCCAACCATCTACAAGGCAAACCTATCGTATACCCACTACTTCAGCGACCGATTCAAGATGGGCGTAGCAGGATACATGACTCTGGCTCGCCACAACTATCTCTATATCGACAAGAACATGGTGGATGAGCCTTACTTCAGATTGGAAAACGAAGGTGGACGTGGCGTCTATGTGCCTGCCAACACCATCGATGCCAAGGGTAACACCAACTGGCTGGAAGGCAGAAAGACCAAGGAGATAGGTCGTGTACTGGAACTCAACACCATCGGAAAGGTGAACCAGTTTGCCTTCGTCATCGACGGTAGCTGGAGATACTTCAAGGATGGATTCCTCTCATTCAGCTATACATGGAACAGCGTAAAGGACAACAACACCTATAATGGCGACGTGGCAAACACCTCAACACTGGTAAAGATGGTGAAGGATGACCCACGCGACATGAGCCAGCTGAGCTATGGCAACGGTCAGTTCCGCCACAAGCTGGTGGTTTACGGAACAGCACCAACCTTCTGGGGCATCCAGGCAGGTATCCGCTTCTCGGGCATCGGTGGCACCCGCTACTCCACCATCGTAGGCGGCAACGTGAATGGTGACTTCGTGGCAACCAACGACCTCGCCTACATCTTCGACCCTAACGACCCTAATACCGATGCAGGCATCCGCAAGGGCTTCGAAACCCTGATGGCTAACCCTAAGGTGGAGAAGAAGTTCAAGGAGTATTTGCAGAACAACTATGGCAAGATGGCTGAGCGCAATGGCGGCGTAAACGGTTTCTACGGCACCTTCGACCTTCACTTGGAGAAGGCATTCAAGCTTTACAAGACCCATGCCCTGGAAGTTTCACTGGATGTATTCAACGTGGCAAACCTTCTCAACAAAGACTGGGGTGTAGGCAAGAACCTTTCTACCGTTCCTCTCTATTACATCACAGGTTTCGACCAGGAGAAGAAGCAGTATAAGTATGCCGTAAATACCAACGCCGGCGTAGCTGGTGGCAATGGTAATCCTTACCAGTGCCAGTTGGGTATAAGATACAGATTTTAAATAGATTTTTAGAAGTTATCTCAGACGTTTTCAGACGTTATTAGAAGTTTTTTTAAGAAGAATATGAAGAAGACTAGTATGATATTGTGCGGAATGATGCTTTTGGCATCTTCCGCCATGGCTCAAGTAAAGGTGATAGCCCATCGTGGCCATTGGAACAGTCAGGGTGCAGCCCAGAACTCCATCGCTGCCATGCAGAATGCCAAGAAGGCTGATGTTTGGGGAAGCGAGTTTGACGTACACATCACCACAGACGGCACCGTGGTGGTAAACCATGACGACGACATCCATGGCATCATCATCGAGGATGCGAAGTATGCCGACATCAAGAATCTGAAGCTTGCCAACGGAGAGCCTATCGCCACGCTGAAGAGTTACCTGGAGGCTGGCAAGAAGCTTGCTCCCATGCAGCTGATTCTGGAAATCAAGGCACATCAGACTCCTGAGCGCGAAGACAGATGCGTAAAGGCGTGTCTTGATTTGGTGAAGGCAGCCGGCATGGAGAAGCAGGTGGATTACATCTCCTTCAGCATGCATGCCTGCGAGAAACTCGTGAAGCTGAACCCACAAGCCCGGGTTTACTATCTGGGCAGCGACGTAGCTCCCAAAATCATCAAGCAGAAGGGCTTTGCCGGCATCGATTACTATGGTGGTGCCCTCCTCAAGAATCCGAATTGGATTAAAGAGAGTCACGACCTGGGCATGAAGGTGAATGTATGGACCATCGACCAGATGAAGGAGATTCAGAAATGCGTAGATTCCGGCGTTGACTTCGTAACCACCAACAAGCCAGAAGAAGCCAAGAAGATTGCCGAAGGCAAGCTCAGCTTCAAGTAAAGAAATAGAATGAAATAAGTTAAAAAGGTGGCGCATCAAATGAGATGCGTCACCTTTATTTTCTTATACGGTTTACCGCCCAAGCCAAGGGCTGCCATCAACTTCATCCAATACGCTACGCAAATTACCTATCAGATAGAACGGAAGATTAATCAACGTAAACTCCTTGCCATGAATTGTCTTGACCTTATCTACAGAATAAGGCTTTGACCAGATACGGATGGCTATATGAGCCTCCGAACTATCCATAAACACCTGAAGTGAACGGAGATGGGCATTGGTTCCGCTCTTTACCTCTATCGGATAAAGCTTGGAGTTATGAGCAAAAATGAAATCAACCTCAGCTCCATTATTCGGCTTTGCCCAAAAAGAGCGATGCTGGCCTACCCTATCTTCCAAAGCCAATAACTCCTGAGCCGTAATTTGTTCCGCAATATGCCCACGCCAACTGTCCACCATATCGGTAGAGCCAATGATTTCCTTTCTGATTCCCGCCTGGTAGTTCACTAATCCCGTATCAAACCAGATGAGTTTTGGCATACGCTTGGTCTCAGGAATAATCGGCAACTGGGTAGAAGACACAGGGTAAACCAACTCTAGGAGCATAGCCTTCTCCAGCAATCTAAATGCCTCGCCCACCTCTCTTGACTTATAGCCAGAATTGGCAAAGTTACCCAACGTAATGGTCTCACCCGAAAAAGCCCAACCATAGGAGAGGATGAATCTCACCACGTCTGTTAACTTATTACCTCTGACGTATTTCTCAGAATCATCCTTATAGGCTTGCACCAGAGTTTCATAAACATCTTCGATACCAATGACATCTTGGGTTT
>CAKQCH010000121.1:0-5932 GCA_934216735.1 uncultured Prevotella sp. | reverse complement strand
AGTTGGAGGAGTTTGACGATGTTCAGACTGTTTACACCAACATGAAGCCAGAGATTCCTGCAGACGCAGAATAAGCCTTATGTTGCAGCAAGAAAAGAAAGATAAGTTGACAAAAGTTACTTATCAGACTCATGGCACCTGCTCAAAATACATCTGCATCAGTGTTGATGAAGATGGAACTGTGCAGGATGCCCAGTTCATCGGTGGCTGCGATGGCAACACCAAGGGCGTTTGTGCCTTGATTCAGGGCATGAAGGCTAAGGAAGTCATCGCCCGACTGAAGGGTATCACTTGTGGCAACAAGCCTACAAGCTGTCCAGACCAGCTGGCCACAGCCTTGCAGGAAATGGGATATTAAGAGTTTTTAGGCACGGATTACACTAGTAATCCGTGCCTTTTCTAATACTTGAAACTATCATCCAGCAATACCTGCTTCGGATCTTTCTCTGAATGATAGATGAAGCGGAAGGAGAAATGCGCCTCCTTGTATTTTTTCAAGCCCGGGTTGTTATCCAGCGCCTCCTTCTGCAATTTATGCAGCTTTTCCCTGTTGGCATCAATCGCCTGCTTGTTGTCTGCCTTGTTTCTCAGGGTTACATAATAGGTGTAAACCTTGGTGGTCTTATCGAAGGTGGCACTATCCGTACGGCTGTCATTCACATAAGGAGTAGGGCAGTACTTTTCCGTATATTCCTTCGCCTCTCTCGCCGCCTTATCTTCCAGACTTTCGGTGCAAGAAACCAGCAAAGAAGCGAAAATACCAATGTAAATCAACTTTTTCTTCATGATTTTTCTATTTTTTATCTAAAAAACTCTATTATTTTCAATCTTTTGTGCAAAGATACAAAAAAAATAAGTATCTTTGCAGTCTAAAGAGAGAAAATTATATGGAGAATATAAATAAAATAAGAAATTTCTGCATTATTGCACATATCGACCATGGTAAAAGTACCCTGGCAGACCGTTTGTTGGAGAAGACACAGACCATCAAGATTACTGAGGGACAGATGCTTGATGATATGGATCTGGAGAGGGAGCGCGGTATCACCATCAAGAGCCACGCCATCCAGATGGAGTACAAGGCAAAGGATGGACAGACTTACATCCTCAACCTCATCGATACTCCGGGACACGTTGACTTCTCTTACGAGGTTTCCCGTTCCATCGCAGCCTGCGAGGGAGCGCTCTTGGTCGTGGATGCCACTCAGGGTGTCCAGGCGCAGACCATCTCTAACCTCTATATGGCTATAGAGCACGACCTGGAAATCATTCCAGTGATCAACAAGATAGATATGCCTTCGGCTATGCCGGAGGAAGTGGAAGACGAAATCGTTGACCTCATCGGATGCAAGCATGAGGATGTCCTCCGCGCTTCCGGTAAGACCGGCGAGGGCGTTGAGGATGTACTGGAGGCGGTGGTAAACCGTGTGCCAGCTCCTAAGGGCGACGACAAGGCGCCATTGCAGGCACTCATCTTCGACTCCGTGTTCAATTCCTTCCGTGGTATCATCGCTTATTTCAAGATAGAGAACGGCGTTATCCGCAAGGGCGACAAGGTGAAGTTCTTTAACACCGGTATGGAATATGATGCCGATGAAATCGGTGTGCTCAAGATGGATATGATTCCTCGCAAGGAACTGGGTGCCGGAGAGGTGGGCTACATCATCTCGGGTATCAAGAATGCCACCGAGGTAAAGGTGGGTGATACCATTACGCACATTGCCCGTCCATGCGAGAAGGCGATTGCCGGTTTCCAGGAAGTGAAGCCGATGGTCTTCGCCGGCGTTTATCCTATCGATCCTAGCGATTACGAGAATCTGCGTGCCTCATTGGAGAAGCTGCAGCTCAACGATGCTTCGCTTACTTTCTCGCCAGAGAGTTCCGTGGCATTGGGCTTCGGTTTCCGCTGCGGATTCCTCGGTCTGCTCCATATGGAGATTGTGCAGGAGCGTCTGGACCGTGAGTTCAACATGGACGTAATCACCACCGTGCCTAACGTATCTTATATGGTATACGACAAGCAGGGTGGCGAGAAGGAGGTTCACAATCCTTCGGGATTGCCAGACCCAACAATGATTGACCATATCGAGGAGCCATATATCCGTGCAACCATCATCACCGCAGCCGATTACATCGGTCCGATTATGAAGCTTTGTCTGGATAAGCGTGGCGAATTGATCAACCAGGAATACGTGAGCGGTAACCGTGTGGAGTTGCACTTCATGCTGCCGCTGGGCGAGATTGTGATCGATTTCTACGATAAGCTGAAGAGTATTTCCAAGGGATATGCTTCCTTCGACTATCACATCGATTCGTTCCGCCATTCCGACCTGGTGAAACTGGATATTCTCCTGAATGGAGAACCTGTGGATGCGCTGAGTACCTTGACTCATCGCGACAATGCCGTGAGCTTCGGCCGCCGCATGTGCGAGAAGTTGAAGGACTTGATTCCTCGTCAGCAGTTTGACATTGCTATCCAGGCAGCCATCGGAGCCAAGATTGTGGCCCGTGAGACTGTGAAGCAGGTGCGCAAGGACGTGACCGCCAAGTGTTATGGTGGCGACGTGAGCCGTAAGCGCAAGTTGCTTGAGAAGCAGAAGAAGGGAAAGAAGCGTATGAAGCAGATAGGTAACGTAGAGGTGCCACAGAAGGCATTCCTCGCGGTATTGAAGTTAGACTAATATGAACTAAACCGAAATTTATAATGGGAGGAACATGAATATGAATGCATTTAAAGTTATCACCCCAACGCGCGACATAGCCCGAGAGCTTGCACGTAAGTACAGTACGATGACTCACAGCGAGTTGGACGTGCTGGAGTCAATTCTGGAACCGATTAAGTATGGAAAGGGTGAGAAAATCCTGGTTGAAGGTGAGGTGTGCAAGAACATCTCGTATATTGAGAAGGGATTGATCCGCCAGTTTTACTTCAAGAACGACAAGGAAGTGACGGAACATTTGGGTGTGGATCATTCCATCTTCATGTGCATAGAAAGTCTCTTCAAGGAAGAGCCTACGAAATTGCAGGTGGAGGCGCTCGAGCCTACACTTGTATATGCCTTGCCCAAGGCGAAGCTGGAGGCTGCCGCCATGCGTAACGTGAACATCCAGATGCTCTATCGTAAGATATTGGAGGAGAGTCTGATTCAGTCGCAGGTGCATGCCGACCTGATGAGATTCGAGACGGCACCGAATAAGTACAAGCGTCTGTGCGAACTGAATCCGCAGGTGGTGCTCCGTGCGCCGCTTACGTATATCGCCAGTTATCTGCAGATGACGCCTGAAACGTTGTCGAGAATCAGATCGAATACATTATTATAATATATAACAAATGAGGGTGTGTCATAAAATAATGACACACCCTCATTTGTTTATTGGATATTACTCCGCTGTATAGAGGTATCGCTTGATACTCTTCTTTGGCGTCTTTTCGAACTCTTCGTCGTGGATGCGGATTTCGCTCAGCTTGCTGTAGCCTGGAACCATCGTGTTGAGTTCCTGGCGGTTCTGCTCCATGATATCCTCCAGTTCCTTTCTGCCAAGGTTCAGCGACTGCGCCTCGTCGAAATCAGGATAAACCAAACCTACGAGCTTTTCGCCCTTCTGGACCACCACGCTCTCGGCAACGAGGGCGAGGGAATTGAGCTTGTCTTCAATTTCTTCTGGATAGATGTTCTGGCCTGAAGCACCCAGGAGCATGTTCTTGCTGCGGCCCTTGATGAATACATTGCCGTCGCCATCCATTGTGCCCAGGTCGCCGGTGTGATACCAGCCGTTCTCATCGATGGTCTGCTTGGTAGCCTCCTCGTTCTTGTAGTAACCCAGCATCACGTTAGGACCCTTGGCAAGGATTTCGCCCGGTACATTCTCTGGGTCTGGACTGTCGATGCGAACCATCATGTGGAGCGCTGCCTTACCGCAAGAACCCGGCACGAAGTTCTTGTAATCCTCGTAGCAGATGATAGGCGCACACTCTGTAGCACCATAACCCACTGTATATCTGAAGCCTACGCTATGCAGGAAATTCTCCACCTCTCGGTTGAACGCAGCACCGCCGATAATCACCTCGTAGAAGTTGCCACCGAAGGCATTGCTCACCTGGTCGCAAATTTTCTCCTTCACCTTCTTGCTGATCACTGGCATGTGGAGCAGCATGCGCATGCGGTTGTTCTGAATCTTAGGGAACACCTTCTTGCGGATGATCTTCTCGATGACCAGAGGCACAGCGATGATAACGGCTGGCTTGATGCGGCCGAATGCCTCAGCAATGATGGCCGGGCTAGGGATGCGGGTGAGATAGAAGACGTGGCAGCCCTTGAGGAATTCGAAGATAAACTCGAATGCCATGCCATACATGTGGGCCATCGGCAGGATGCTGATTATTGAATCACCTGCCTTGATCTTCTTGCCCAGTACATTCTCGGCAAAATCGGCATTGCTCCAGAGAGCACGGTAAGGAACCATCACACCCTTGGAGAAACCGGTGGTTCCACTGGTATAGTTGATCATCGCCAGTTCGTCTGGGTCCTGATCGATGTAGTAGCTTACATGGTTCTTGCGGAAGTACTTAGGATACTTGATGCCGAACATCTCGTTGAGGTGCTCGCGGGCGTATGTCAGCTTATCGGTGCGTGAAACCACGAGCGAATAGTCTGGAATGTAGATGATACCCTCCAGCCCTGGCATCTTGGTTGCGTCCACCTGAGTAGCCACCACATCACCCACGAAGAGTAACTTGGCGTCGCTGTGGTTCACGATGTTGTGAATCTGTTCAGGCATGAACTCATGCAGGATAGGCACCGCGATGGCACCATAGGTCAAGGTAGCGAGGAATGCCACCGCCCAATTAGCACTGTTACGACCGCAGAGGGCAATCTTGTCGCCCTTCACTACGCCGGAGTTCTCAAACATGATGTGCAGCTTTTCAATCTTGCGTGCCACATCGTGATACTGCAAGGTGGCTCCCTTGTAGTCGGTCAGGGCATCCATATCCCAATGGTCTATGATGCTCTTCTGTATAAGTGCGTTAAAGCTAGGAATTTCCATATTCTTATTCATTTCTCGTTTTATTCTTTATATAGTGCGTCCTGATAGAGGAGCTCTTATTATATAGCGTCCATTATATAGCGTCCTGATAGAGGTAGCGCTTAATCGACTTCTTTGCCGTCTTTTCAAATTCAGTGTCGTGCAACTGGATGCGCGAGATGTGAGCGAAGCTTGGCATCTGCAGGTTCAGGTCCTTTCGGTTCTGCTCCATGATGTTGACGAGGTCTTCCTGGCTGAATCCCATCTCCTGGCTTTCGTCCATTTCCGGATGCACCAGTGCCACGAGCTTGTCGTCTTTCTGGAGTACGATGCTCTCGTTCACCATCGGCATGGAGTTGAGCTTGTCTTCAATCTCCTCCGGATAGATGTTCTGTCCGTTAGGGCCCAGCAGCATGTTCTTGCTTCTTCCTCTTACGAAGAAGTGGCCTTCGGCGTCCATCGTTGCCAGGTCGCCTGTGTGGAACCATCCGTCTTCATCGAGTACGGCATCCGTAGCCTCCTGGTTCTTGTAGTAGCCCTTCATCACGTTGATGCCACGGCAAACCAGTTCGCCAGCCACGTTTTCAGGGTCATCGCTCAATACCTTCACCTCCATGTGCTTCACGGCAACGCCGCAGCTTCCTGCCACATAGTTGTCCTGATGGGCGAAGGTGATGAGTGGAGCGGTTTCGGTGGTTCCGTAGCCCATGGCGATAGGGAAGCCCACGCTGATGAAGAAGTTCTCAATCTCCTTGTTGAGTGGTGCGCCACCCACAACCACCTCGTAAGGGCGATTGCCAAACTTGCGGAGCACGAACTCGCGAACCTTCTCCTTGATGCGCTTGTTGATGACAGGCATGTTCATCAGGAGTCGGGCACGGTTGGTCTGGATATGTGGGAACACTTC
>CAKQCH010000120.1:0-6099 GCA_934216735.1 uncultured Prevotella sp. | reverse complement strand
AGCGGCCGTACCGGTCGTGCCGGAAAGAAGGGAACATCCATCTCCATCATCCATACCAGAGAGAAGTTCAAGGTTCGTCAGATTGAGAAGCAGATTGGCAAGGACTTCGTGGACGGCGTTTTGCCAACTCCAGAGGAAATCTGCAAGAAGCAGCTCTTCAAGACCATGGACGACATCATGAAGACCGATGTGGATGAGGATCAGATTGAACCATACATGGCAGAAATCAACCGCCAGTTTGAGTACATCGACAAGGAGGACATCATCAAGAAGATGGTAACCATCACCTTCGGTAAGTTCCTCGATTACTATAAGAACGCTCCTGAGATTATCAAGCCAGAAACAGGCAAGGGTTCCCGTGGCGGTGAGGGTCGTGGAAATCGTGGCGAAGGCCGTGGCAAGGTTTCCAATGGCCGCAGAAAGCATGAGACAGAGGCTGGTTTCAAGCGCCTGTTCATCAATCTGGGTAAGGCGGATGGTTTCTATCCGGGCGAAATCATGCAGTATCTGAACAAGCACGTGAAGGGTCGCCAGGAGGTGGGTCACATCGACCTGCTGAGTAAGTTTGCCTACATCGAGGTGCCTAAGGAGGATGCTAAGCGCGTGATGAAGGCATTGAACGGTACTGAGTATAAGGGCAGAACCGTGAGATGTAACGATGCTGATGAGGAAGGTCATGGCAGAGCAGCCCGTGGCGGCCGCAGCTCTGAGAGCAGAGGCGCCCGTGGTTCAGAAAGAGGCGGACGCAGCTCGGAAGGTCGTGGCCGCAGAGGTTCTTCTGATGATTCTCGTGATGCCCGTGGAAAGGGAGGACGTGGAAGCCGTGGCGAATCTCGTGGCGGCAGAAAGTCTCGCTCTCAGGAGGATACAGGCGATTGGCGCCAGTTCTTCCAGAACAACGATAATGTGAAGTTCAAGGGCGAGGAGCCAAATTTCGAGGAAGAAGGTTGGGCTCGTCGCAGACCTAAGAAGAAGTAATTTAGGCAGTGATTTATAATAAGATGAAAGCCTGCATCAAAGGGATGTTTTGATGCAATATCCATATTTTGCGGTAAAAATACAGCAATTTCTTTGGTAAATTGCGGTGTTTTTACCGCAATTTTTGTATATTTGCAGCCGGAAACATCAAATAAGGCAAGAAAAATGGAATTATTGAAGCAACTTTCTGACAATCTTATCAAGCGTACCGATACTCGATACCTACGATATATGTATCATCAGATTCCTTGGTCGAATCGGATGACGGCCCTTGTTGGACCTCGTGGAGTCGGCAAGACAACACTCCTTTTGCAGTATATCAAATTGAATCTTCAGATGAAAGACACACTCTATGTGAGTGCGGAATCTATCTATTTCGCTAATCATACTCTCTTTGAAACTGCAATGAAGTTTAGCCAACTTGGAGGCAAGCATCTTTTTATCGATGAAATACATAAATATAAGGGATGGGCTACAGAACTTAAGATGATATACGATAATCTGCCAACCTTGCAAGTGGTATTTACCGGTTCTTCTGTGCTTGATATTTATAAAGGTACAGCAGATTTAAGCCGACGAGTACTGGTCTTTACGATGCAAGGCCTGTCTTTTCGTGAATACATCGGTATGGAAAAGGGCATAGATATTCCTGTCTCTACATTGGAACAAATCGTAAATAATGAGGTCGTATTGCCGGAGGAGATAGAGCATCCGTTGGCATTATTTCATGAATATCTGCGCAAGGGTTACTATCCTTTTTCAAAGGATGAGGGCTATAGGATGCGACTGAATCAAGTGGTGAGTATGACTTTGGAGACGGATATTCCACAATATGCCAATTATACGGTGATGGTGTCTAGAAAACTGAAGGAGTTGATGCAGGTAATAGCTGATAGTGTACCTTTTAAGCCAAACATGAGTACCATTGCTACAACTATCAAGGTGGATCGCAATAATCTGCCCGATTACTTTGAACTTATGGAGCGTGCTGGCTTGATAGCCCAACTTCATGAGTCCACAGGAGGAGTGCGTGGTTTGGGCAAAGTAGAAAAGGTGTATCTTGATAATACCAACCTCTCCTTTGCACTCTCTTCTTCGATGCCTGATATTGGCAATCAGCGAGAGACTTTCTTTTTTAATCAGATGCGTGTGAATCATGCTGTCTTCAATTCTCCAATCTCTGATTTCCAGATAGAAGACAAGACTTTTGAGATTGGAGGTAAAAAGAAAGGTCAGAAGCAGATTTCTGAGGCTAAAGAGGGATATGTTGTGAAGGATGATATAGAGACAGGCATGGGTAATGTTATTCCACTCTGGGCTTTTGGTATGAACTATTAGACAATTATAAGTAAATGAGGAAATCTATTCTTATCGCTTGTCTGGGACTGGTAAGTCTGGGCTTGCAAGCACAGAGCATTTCGCTCGCTGGTGAATGGAATGTAGAGTTGGGAAAGAGCGGTAGTGCTTTTGCCAAGAGTAAGCGTGCCTCGCAGGGTGAGGCAAAGCGTGCCATTCTTCCCGGCACCATCGACACGAACCATCTGGGATTCGCTCCGAAAGATACGATGGAGACTACGCATCTTACGAGGCTCTATGCCTATAAAGGAGCTGCTAGATATTCGAGAACAATCAATATCCCGAAGGACTGGAAGAAGAAGCCGGTAGAACTCTTCCTGGAGCGTACCCGCCCGACATGGGTGTATGTGGATGGAGAACTGGTGGATTCCTGCAACTTCATCTCTACTCCCCAGCGCTATCTTCTACCAAAGAAGGTGAAGCCGGGCAAGCATCTCCTGGAAATCGTGGTGGATAATGGAAGAGGTGTGCCTGAGCAGGTTTATGGCTCCAGCCATGCTTATACAGAAGATACGCAGACCAACTGGAATGGAATTATCGGAAGGATAGAACTCCAGCTTGCCTCTTCTACCGATTGCAAATCGACAGAAACACTGGCAGGAGCAATCTCAAGCCGTTCTGTAGTTCCTCTGGCAGGAGCAGTCCCTAGCCGTTCTGTAGTTTCTCCTTCAGCCCTTCAGATGCCTGATTTCGCCAAGGATTTCCATATTGAGGGCGCTCACTTCTACGCCAATGGTCATAGGATATTCCTCCGTGGCAAGCACGATGCGGCTGTATGGCCGCTGACGGGACATGTGGAGATGAGCGTGGAAGGCTGGATGAAGTATCTCGGAACCTGCAAGGAGTATGGAATCAATCATGTGCGCTTTCATTCCTGGTGCCCACCGGAGGCGGCTTTCGTGGCAGCAGACAGTCTGGGAATCTATCTCCAGCCGGAACTTCCTTTCTGGGGTTCTTTCGACAAGAAGGATGAAAGGCTGATGGCGTTCCTGCATCAGGAAGGCGAAAATATCCTCAGAGAATATGGTCATCATCCTTCTTTCCGAATGATGGCACTCGGTAATGAACTCTGGGGCGACATCGACAAGATGAAGGAGTTTGTGGATGATTTCCGCAAGATTGCGCCAGATAAATACTATACCTTCGGAAGCAATTACTATCTCGGTTATCAGGGAATAAAAGAAGGAATGGATTACTTCACCACTTGCCGCATCGGAGGCGAGGGATGGGGCAAATACAATACCCATACCCGTGGCTCCTTCTCGTTTGCCGACGCCTACGATGGAGGAATGATCAATCATTTCCATCCTAATTCTACGATGAATTTTGATGAGGCTTGCGATAAGGCAGGAATCCCAATCATCTCTCACGAAACAGGGCAGTTTCAGACCTATCCTGATTATCGGGAGATGAAGAAATACACCGGAGTGCTTCATCCTTATAACTTTGAAGTGTTCCGCCGCAGGCTGGCTGCAGCCGGAATGCTCTCGCAGGCAGATGATTTCCACAAGGCTTCGGGTTTATGGAGCGTGAAACTCTATAAAGCCGATATAGAGATGGATTTGAGGACCCGGAATATGGCGGGCTTCCAACTACTCGATATTCAGGATTATCCCGGTCAGGGAAGTGCTTTCGTAGGCATCCTGGATGCGTTTATGGAGAGTAAGGGAATCACTACACCCGAGGAATGGCGCCAGTGGTGTTCGCCTGTGGTTCCTTTGTTGGAAATGAAGAAGTTCTGCTTCGAGGATGGCGAGAAGATTCAGGCTAAGGTAAAGGTAGCCAATTATGGCGGTTCTTCGCTGAAGGGCAAGAAACTGAAATGGCATCTGGCTGCCGAGAACGGATTGTTCTGTATGGATGATGGAACTTTCAGCACCAAGGATGGTGAAGTGAGAAAGAATGTGGGCGACTTGATGGCTGAGGATGAGGGAGTATTGAACATCTTTTCATACGATGAAGGTTTGGTGGAAGTGGGTGAACTGAATGGTGTTTTCCACGTGCAGAAACCTACCAAGCTGCTTCTTACATTAAACATTGAAGGAACAGAGGCGAGAAACTCCTACGAACTTTGGGTTTATCCGAAGAAGACGTTGGAAAAGAAGGGCGTCATCATTGCCAGAGATTTGAACCAGGAAGTAGTGAAAGTCTTGGAAAATGGCGGAAAGGTGCTTTGGATGCCTACGGCTTCCAGCCATTTTGTGGCTGCCGATGATACGTTATCGCAGGCAGATAATGCCACGCCTTATACGGTGGGCGGACTCTTCCAGACCGATTACTGGAACTATCGCATGTTCAAGACCATCTGCGAGAACAACAAGAAGAAGGTTTCTCCAGGAACCCTGGGCATTCTGACGAATCCGGAACATCCGATATTCAAGGGATTCCCAACGGAAATGCACACCAACTGGCAATGGTTCCCAGTTATCAAGGAATCGCATCCGCTGGTGCTTGACAACTTCGCCAAGGATTTTCGCCCGATAGTTCAGGTGATAGATAATATCGAGCGAAATCATAAGTTGGGTTTGGTGATGGAATGGAAGGTGGGAGCCGGAAAGCTTCTCGTCTGCATGAGCGATTTGGAGAAGGCTGCCAAATACCCGGAAGGCAAGGCTTTCTATCAGAGTGTAATTGATTACATGCGCTCTGCCGATTTCAATCCATCTGCAGAAATAACGGTGGATGAACTGAAGAAAAAACTTGCCGAGAAGCCTCGTCAGGTTTCATTGAAGGAACTGAATAATATCTCGCAATATTAATAGAAATTCTGTAAGTTGCGAATCTGTAAGATAAAAATAAGCTGAAAATCAGCAAGATAACAAGAATAGAAAGACTAAATAAAACAAGAGCGGAAAGCCAGGAGTTAACAAGGTTAACAGTTAACAGCTGATTTTCCGCTCTTTTCATATCATCCTGGGACTAATCTTTATCCCAGGATAAACCTTTATATCATCTCTGTTGATTCTGAGATAGGATTTACTTCGCATTGATCTCCTTCAAGAGGCGGTCTGCGTGTCCCCACTTATCCATCAGGTAGAGCACGTAGCGAATATCCACACCGATGCAGCGAGCCAGGCGCTTGTCGAAGTTGATGTCAGAGCTGAGGCTGTCCCAGTTGCCATCGAAGGCAAGACCAATCAACTCGCCCTTGCCGTTGAACATAGGGCTACCAGAGTTACCGCCGGTAATATCGTTGTTGGTGAGGAAGCAGAGCTGCATCTTGCCAGTCGTCTTATCCTGATACTTGCCGAAATCCTTCTCAGAGAGAAGCTCGTGCATGATAGGCTCAGCGTAGTAATCGATGACCTTATCGCCCTGCTTCATCTTCTCAACGAGGCTCTCGGCTGTGGTGTAATAGCCAGAAGGCTTGCCGCCGAGGTCGAAACCGCCTACCTGACCGTAGCTCAATCGCATGGTGAAGTTGGCGTCGCTATAGTGAGGCATGTCTTCCTCCATACGGAGCTTGGCAGCGCAGAGATACTTCTCCTGCTCGGCGATGCTATCGTTGATGCTGCCCATCTGAGCAGCGAAATCTGCAAATACATCGTTCAGATCCATACCGAAGCTTACGCCTGGATCCTTCTCATATCCCTTCTTGTTGAAATAGAGCTTGGCGCCCTTCTTCATGATGAGCGACTTCTCCCAGAGATAATCCACATACTTGGCGTAGTCGCCGCCAAACTCAGCGTCGATGGTCTTGTAGAACTTAGGCAACCATTTTGCATCTACGTGCTCCTTGTAGTTCTTCAGAAGGGTAGCGAGCAC
>CAKQCH010000119.1:0-6256 GCA_934216735.1 uncultured Prevotella sp. | reverse complement strand
CCCTTGAAATAACGGTAGGTGCGATTCTTCATCGTATAATCGAGGAAATCAGGAAGATCATTCACGCTCTTATAGAAGGTTACCGGAAGCTTGCCCGATGGATTCACCTCGCCAAAGAGAACCTTTGCCACGGCTTCGCCACCCCGTTCGCCCGGATACCAAGCCTGAAGGATAGACTCCGCATTCTCTGTTTCAGGAACCATAGCGATGGCACTGCCCGAACAGTTGACGAACACCACGCGCTTGCCAGCCCGATGCAGCATCTCCATCACCTTGCGTTGAGCCTGAGGCAATTCGATATCAGTTCTGTCGCCACCCTTGAAACCCGGCTCAGAAACCTTCATCTCCTCACCCTCAAGACTAGGAGAGATTCCGCCTACGAATACCACTACGTCAGCATCGCCGACCTCAGCCAGAAGCTGAGACTCGGTTGGCGTATAGTTCTTTACAATGTCAAACTGCATCACCGCCATATCGGTCTTCTGGAAATAATCCACCTGTATCTTCATCGGCTTTCCCGCCTTCACGGAAATTGGCTTGTTGAGCATCTGTACACGGGCACGTCCCTTCCATACATTCGCCACCGTATCGCCATCAATGATGAGTCGGTAGCCATCATCGCATCCCATTCTGATGTTCAAGGTTTCATCCTCTTCCGGAGTAAATACGCCCTCGTATCGGGCAGAGAAATTCGTAAGATTCACGTCAGGTGCAAAGACGGTATTTCCGCCATTGCTCTGGTTGATAGGCGACGTCATCACGGCTGTGGCCACTGGCTCGCCCTTCATCTCGGCATTGTTCCAATAAGTAGCCTTCATCCCCTTGCTGCCATCAGCAGAAGTCAGGAGATTGAACCGGCTTTCTGAAACTTCATTTCTTGTCAACGTGCAGGCAGGAATATACTTGGCGTCCTTTACATATTTTCTGATGCCCTGCAGGATGGTGGTGGTAGAAGTAGGATAACCCGAATAGTTGCCCCACTGCATGATGGAATCGTTGGCGTTCGGCCCCATCACCACCAACTTCATTCCTGATGATTTCAGCGGCAGAAGATTGTTCCGGTTCTGAAGAAGCACGATTCCCTCTTCTGCCATCTTCTCAGCCAAATCCTTATGCGCCTTGCTGGCGATGACGGAAGATGGAATCTGAGTCCAAGGCACGTTCTCGTCCTGATCGAAATCTCCCAGGCGGAAACGGGCTATCAGCAGGCGCTTCAAGCTCTCGTTCACCTTTTCCTCGCTGATCAGTCCTGTCTTCACCGCCTCAGAAAGCGAACGGTAAACGCTTCCGCATTCCACGTCGGTTCCGGCACCAATTGCCTGCGCCGTAGCCTCAGCCGGAGTCTTCGCCGTACCATGTCGGCCAGGCACATAAAAGTCGTTGATGGCTCCACAATCAGAAGTAATCAATCTCTTGAATCCCCATTCATCACGAAGAATCTGTCGTTCATACCTGGCATTGCTGCAACAAGGTGCTCCGTCAATCCGCTGATAGGCGCACATCACCTCTGCCACATTTCCATCCTGCACCAGCGATTTGAAGGCGGGCAGATAAGTCTCCCACAAATCCCGCTCAGGCAAATCCTCTACATTGAAACTATGCCGGTTCCATTCCGGACCACTATGAACGGCAAAATGCTTGGCACAGGCAAGGAGCTTGACGTACTGGGGAGACTGGGCGGAAGCCGAAGCCAGGACTCCCGGAGCCGACATCGGTTTGCCATCAAAGGTCTGTCCCTGCAGGCCATTCACCACGGCGAGTCCCATTCGGGTGGTAAGATAAGGATCCTCACCATAGGTTTCCTGTCCACGTCCCCATCTCGGGTCGCGGAAGATATTGATGTTCGGAGTCCAGAAGCTCAGACTCTGGTAGCGCTTGATGTTGCCGCTCTTCTTCGCCTCCTGCGCCTTGGCTCTCGCCTCATCGCTCACGGCAGTAAACACCTTATATAATAAGGAGTCGTCCCACGAAGCCGCCATATGCATCGTGATAGGGAAAACGGTAACAAATCCGTTTCGTCCCACTCCGTGCAGCGCCTCGTTCCACCACTGGAACTGCGGAATGCCCAATCGGGCAATGGCAGGCGAAGTATCCATCATCAACTTCGTCTTCTCCTCCAGGGTAAGACGGGAAAGCAAATCGTTGGCTCTAGCCTCAGCAGAAAGGTTTGGATTCTGATAAGGAAGAAGCTGCTGGGCACTGGCAGAAAGCGGCATTGCCACCTGCATCGACATTTGCATCGCCACCTGCATCATTATAGAAAGTAGTAGTTTCTTCATTTTTCTTAAATGTTATAATCTTTGTTCTTGTGATTGTTTTCAATCTCGGTGACAAAGTTACATCATTTTTTTGAAACCACCGCACAAATTGGCAGCAAAGTTTAAATTATTTAGCTTATTATGTCAACTTTGTCATTCATCAGCCGATGGCACGCAAGTTGCTCAACATAAGAGTGAAAGTTGAAGCTAAAAGATGAAGAAGTTCGAAAGAACGACGGAGTCTTGAGGCAAAGACAATCGAAAAGAAAAGATAAAAATAACATTATCAATAATAATAATAAATAACAAACAGAAATCCCGACGGGGCCGCAAGGAACCGGGAGGACGAGTAAAATAAAATTGGAGGTTTTAATTATGTTGTTAGCACGTAGAAATAATAATTCAGATTGGTTGAGTAACATCTTTGATGATGTATTCTTTGATACAGACGCAACACCACGTATGAATGCTACAGCCCCTGCCACTAATATCAAGGAAAGTGACAAGGATTACACCATGGAGGTTGCAGCCCCTGGCTTGAAGAAGGAGTGGGTTCGCGTAAACATCGACAATGATGGTAATCTGAACATCGCCATCGAGAACAAGATGGAGCACAAGAACGAAGACAAGCACGAGCACTATCTGCGCCGTGAGTTCTCTTACAGCAATTACCAGCAGACCTACACACTCCCTGAGGATGCCGACCGTGAGAAGATTTCAGCTAAGGTAGCTGATGGTGTTCTTGAGGTTGAGATTCCAAAGCTTACTCCTAAGGAGGAGACTAAGGCTACCAAGAATATCGAAGTCAAATAATCATCTCCCATAAATGATTGAGGCAGATTCCAAGGCAAATTGGAATCTGCCTTTTTTTGTGCCTATACCCCATGATTTCTTTCCTGATTCTTGCTCCTTTCATAAATAATGTGTATTTTTGCATCCTGAAACAAAATTGCAAGTAAGCAAATAGGCTACAAGATAGATGGAAGAGCGAAAAATCATACACATCGACATGGATGCTTTCTATGCGGCAGTAGAGCAGAGAGACAATCCGGAGCTTCGAGGCAAACCGATAGCGGTGGGCTTCGACGGCCCCCGTGGTGTGGTTTCCACTGCCAGTTATGAGGCCCGCAAATGGGGCGTTCACTCGGCGCAGTCCATCGCCCAGGCAAAGAAGCGTTGCCCGGAACTCATCATCGTGCCTTGCCGACACGAACATTACGCTGAAATTTCCCAACAGATTCACCGCATCTTTCAGGAATACACCGACCTTATCGAACCCATCTCCATCGACGAAGCCTTCCTCGATGTTACCCAAAACAAGAAGGGGATTGAACTGGCGGTAGATGTAGCCAAGGAAATCAAGGCGAGAATCAAGGAAGCCACAGGACTTACCGCCTCGGCAGGCATCAGCTATTGCAAGTTCCTGGCAAAGGTGGCTTCGGATTACCGCAAGCCCGACGGCATCTGCACCATCCATCCCGACAAGGCACTCGACTTCATAGCCCAGCTCCCCGTGGAGGATTTCTGGGGTGTAGGCCAAAAGACCCTGAAAAAGATGCATTTCATGGGCATCTTCAATGGTGCCGACCTGCGAAAGGTTTCGGAAAAACATCTCGTAGAGGTTTTCGGAAAGGCCGGTCACATCTTCTATGATTTCGCAAGAGGAATAGACAACAGGCCCGTCATCACATACCGAGAACGGAAATCCGTGGGCTGCGAACAGACTTTTCTGGAAGACATCTCAGCAAAATCGGCAGTAGTCATCGAGCTTTACCATACGGTTATGGAACTTCTGGAGCGCATCGAGAAGAGCAGTTTCGAGGGTCGCACCCTGACACTGAAAGTAAAGTATTCCGACTTTACCCAGATAACCCGCAGCATTTCGCAAGAAAAGATTCTAAAGAAAAAAGCAGACATTCTTCCGCTAGCCAAGCAATTGCTGCAACTGGTGGATTACTCCTCCGCCCACCCCATCCGCCTGCTGGGCTTATCGGTGAGCAACGCATCATCAGAAGAAGCAAAGAAGGAAGACAAGTTGAATTCTTCCCGAAAACCCGAATACAGGGAATTGGAACTGGAATTCGAGGAATGGGAATCGTGAGATTTAGAATAGTGAAATTTAAATATAGTTAGATTTAGATAAAAATAGGATCTAAAATAGATAGGATTTTAAATAGAACAAAAATGAAGAAAACAATTCCAGTAATAGGCATGGCTTGCAGCGTATGCTCTGCCAATGTTGAAAAGAAACTGCAGTCGCTAGAAGGCATCAACTCCGCCTCGGTTTCCCTGGCGAGCCGAACTGCCCTGGTAGATTATAACCCCGACATCATTTCTCTGGAAGATATGAAACGGGAAATCAGCAACGCCGGATACGACCTCGCCATCGAAAACGACAGAAGCGTGGAGGAAATCAACCGCCGAGAGTTCACTCTCCTGCGTCGCCGAACCCTCGCTTCCTGGCTCTTCGCCATCCTGACCATGTGTTTCTCCATGGGATGGATTTCACTGGGCATGGAACAGAATATGATTTCAGATGGCGTTGCCTCGGCTCATCATACCAGTTCCTTCGCCAACCAGATCTGTCTGATCCTGGCACTCGCCAACCTGCTCTACTGCGGCAAACAGTTTTATATTTCCGCCTGGAAGCAGCTCTTGCATCATACGGCAAACATGGATTCGCTCGTAGCACTCAGCACCCTCATCGCCTTCCTCTTCAGCACCTTCAACACCTTCTTCGGAGAAATGGTATGGGGAGCGAGAGGCATAGAATGGCACACTTATTTCGATGCTTCCGTGATGATCATCACCTTCGTGCTGACCGGCAGATGCCTGGAAGAAAAGGCGAAAGACAGTACGGCGAGCAGCATCCGACAACTGATGGGAATGCAGCCGAAAACCGCCCGACTGGTGACTTACGAGAAGATAGAAGGCACCAACGACTACAAGATGGAGGAAGTTCCGATTTCCACCATTCAGATAGGCGACATGATAGAGGTAAGAGCCGGCGAGAAGATTCCGGTGGATGGCGTGGTTACCCAGGCAGAGAGTTTCATGACTCCCGATGCTGCCTATGTAGATGAAGCGATGATAAGCGGCGAACCGACTCCGGCGATGAAAAAGGCAGGCGACAACGTGCTGGCTGGTACCATTCCGAGTCAGGGAAAGCTCCGCATGAGAGCCAAGCAGATTGGCGAGAACACCGCCCTGGCGCACATCATCCGAATGGTTCAGGAGGCGCAGGGCAGTAAGGCACCCGTGCAGCGTATCGTGGATAAGGCGGCTCTGATCTTCGTTCCAGCCGTGGCAGCCATCGCCCTTATCACCTTTATAATATGGTGGCTGATAGGCGGCAACGCAGCTCTTCCACAGGCCATTCTTTCAGCCGTAGCCGTATTGGTCATCGCCTGTCCTTGCGCCATGGGCTTAGCTACTCCTACCGCCCTGATGGTGGGCATCGGCAAGGCGGCGCAGAAGCAGATTCTCATCAAGGATGCGTCGGCGCTGGAGAATCTCCACAAGATCAACGCCCTCGTCATCGACAAGACCGGCACCCTCACCATTCCTAACCAGAACATCGATTTCACCAAACAGGAGGATTTGGATCTGGAGACGAGAGAGACCCTCAAGCCTCATGCCCAGGAAGCAATGAAGCAGTTGCAGGAAAAGGGTATAGAGGTCTATATGATGAGTGGCGACAAAGAGGAAGCGGCTCATTACTGGGCTGAGAAAGCCGGCATCAAGCATTACCAGAGCAAGGTGCTGCCTGGCGACAAGCAGGCATTGGTAAAGAAACTTCAGGACGAAGGCAAGCAGGTAGCGATGGTGGGCGACGGAATCAACGACACCCAGGCTCTGGCCCTTGCCAACGTGAGTATGGCGATAGGAAAGGGAACGGATGTGGCGATGGATGTGGCGCAGATTACGCTGATGAGCGATGACCTCCTGGCGCTTCCAGAAGCCGTAAAACTGAGCCAGAAGACGGT
This sequence comes from uncultured Prevotella sp., assembly GCA_934216735.1. Classification (GTDB taxonomy): domain Bacteria; phylum Bacteroidota; class Bacteroidia; order Bacteroidales; family Bacteroidaceae; genus Prevotella. The sequence continues at coordinate 12 of CAKQCH010000119.1, read as the reverse complement.
TCACATGATTTG
>CAKQCH010000118.1:0-6380 GCA_934216735.1 uncultured Prevotella sp. | reverse complement strand
CGCCACGACCGCCAGGTCGAGTTTCCGTTTAAAATCCGTGAGTAATCCGAGGAAGGCGGTTAAGGTTCCGTTTATTCTGCGTAATCCGATGAATAATGACACACCCTCTTTCTTCTTTTATTTCTCTTCAATGAATGTGGCATCCTCGAAAACCTTATTAGAAGAAGAGGCGGAGGTCTTGATTTCCTGCATCTTCTTCCATTTTCTCCGGTTGTTGGAAACCTTGAAGGCATTCATGGCTTCTACCACTCCATATACCAGCATCGCCCATCCTATGACCAGGAGTGGGGCAGAGGCGATGGAGCTAGGACGGAAGAGGGCAAGGAGACCGAGCAGGAGGAGTGCTGTAGGCATCAGCCAATACACGATTCCCACTCTTCCCATTTTGGCAGCTGCCACCAGATTCGCCATCTGACTGAGCGCTCCCATAATCAGCAATGCCGAAAGGATGAACATCAACCAGGAGATAAACACGTTTGGCATCAGCGCCAGGATCAGTCCCAGAATCAGCGAACCCATTCCCACCAGGGGGAAGTTGGGACGCATGCCCACGATGTGGTTACCCTGGGCATCATATAGATACTGTCCCTTCATCTTCTCGGAATTTCGCTTGGCACTCAGGTAGGTGAGCAGCGAGATGACACCCGAGAGGAAAAACAGTATGCCGATGGCTATGGTAATCCAGGTTACGGTCTGCTCGCGGTATTGAATGAGCAGTCCGCCCACGATGATAGCGCAAACGGCGCGGAATAATGAACTATGTATCACTTTCATTTCTTATCATATTTTATTTAGTTTGCAATGTTTAGGATATGATTCCTACTGCAAAAGTACAAAAGAATTCTGATATAGCAGGTGTTTTCTACACCTTTTATATCTTATTTAACGCAATTTATTCCTTATTCTCAATAAATATCAGTAATTTTGTAAGCAAAAACAAAATATGACAACATTGTATCTGGTGCGTCACGGAGAGACCGTTGACAATGCCGCACAAATTATGCAGGGACAAACGCCTGGCAGGCTGAATGAAAAGGGTATTGAGCAGGCTGAGGAAGTAGCCCGGAAGATGGCAAACGACCACATCGATGTCTTCGTTTCGAGCGACCTTTACCGCAGCATGCAGACCTGTGCCATCATCGCCCGTCCTCATCTGGGAAATGCATTATCCGAAGATGAGATTCTCTCACATATCGTGACGACTCCTCTGATTCGTGAGCGTGACTGGGGAGATTTCACGGGTAAATTCATCCCTTCGCTTCCCAAGGACCCGAAGGATTGGCCTGATAACATCGAGGAATTGGAAAAGATGAAGTCGAGAGCCCAGAACTTCCTTACCTGGCTCAAGGTGGCGTATCCCGACAAGACGATTCTTGCCGTGGGTCACGGCATCATCAACAAGGCGATTCAGAGCGTTTACTACAAGCGCCCGATGAACCAGATAGAAAAAATGGCGAATGCTGAAGTGAGAGTTCTGATACTTTAAGATAGAAGAACTCTCAAAAAACAAAGACTAATCATAAAGTTCAAAGTTCAAAGTTCAAAATTCAAAGTTCAAAGTATATGAAGATTGCTCTTATTACTGGCGCAACCAGCGGAATAGGCGAGGCTTGCGCACGTCGCTTTGCTCAAGGCGGCTACAATTTGATTCTTACGGGTAGAAACACCGGTAAGTTGGAAATCTTGAAGAAACAGTTGGAAGGTACTGGCATCCAGGTGCTGGCGCTTGCCTTCGATGTGCGCAACCGTGATGCGGCAAAGAAGGCGGTGGATTACATCCCGCTGGATTGGCGAAAGATTGATGTGCTCATCAACAATGCCGGATTGGCTCGTGGTCTGGAACCTGAGTATGAGGGAGATTTTGATGATTGGGATCAGATGATTGATACCAATATCAAGGGCTTGCTCACCATGACCCGCCTCATCGTGCCGGGTATGGTGAGAAGAAACCACGGTCATGTCATCAACATCGGTAGTGTGGCTGGCGATGCTGCCTACGCGGGTGGCAACGTGTATTGTGCTACCAAGGCGGCTGTGAAGGCCATCTCTGATGGACTGCGTATTGACGTGGCTCACACCAAGGTGCGTGTTACCAACGTGAAGCCGGGATTGGTGGAGACCAACTTCTCTAACGTCCGCTTCCATGGCGATGCCCGCCGTGCCGACAATGTGTATCGTGGCATCGAACCATTGAATGGTGATGATGTGGCAGACGTAGCCTTCTATGCTGCCAGTGCCCCAGAGCATGTGCAGATAGCAGAAGTTCTGGTTTTGGCTACGCATCAGGCCAACGGAACCGTGATACACAGAGACTAGTTTATAGTTGATAGTTTATAGTTTATAGGCAATCTTGCTATCAACTATTAACTATAAACTTTTAACTATACAATAATGTGGCAGAGGCGATTGACATCCGATTCGAACGTATCGCGGTTGATCGCCTTTGCTCTCATGCCCGACTTGTAGTTGTAGATGGTCTGGGTGGAGTAATGCAGCAGGGTGGCTATTTCCTGACTGTCGGTTACGCCCAGTCGCATCAAGGCATAGATGCGGATTTCCGTGGTCAGCGTGTGGGTAGTCGGCACCTCCAGCTGGCTTTCTGGCAGCAGGAGCTTGTTCAACTCTGTAACGAAACCTGGATACAACTCCATGAACGCCTTGTCGAAACGGTTGTAGAACATCTGTGTCTCTTCCTCTTCCAACTTGTGGGTGTTGAGACTCTTCAGCAGGTCGGCAGCCTGGTTTGCCTTGATTTTTCGGCTTACCAGTTTGCGATAATCAGCGAGCTTACTGATGTATGCAGCGCTGATGTCCATAAAGAGGCGCAAGTATGTTTCGCGCTTGATGTTGGTTTCTATGAGCTGCTGGTTCAGTTCGGTGAGCTGATTGTTCATCTCTGAAAGCTGGCTGTTCATCTCTATCTGTTTCTTGTTCTGCTCTTCAATCTCCTGCTTGTTTTTCTTCAGTTTGTTCTTCTGCCTGTTGTTCACGAAGGCAAGGATGATGATGATGATCAGTGCTGCGCTTACTGCGATGAAGCCCGTAAGGATGCGGGCACGTGAACGCTCGGCAGCCTGCTGGTTGGCAGCTGCGATGACTGGCAGGATGTTTGAAATCTCCATCATGCGCAGCTGGTTGTTGAAGAACTGGTCATCTTCCATGGTGTGCTGGATGTATTTGGCTGCCCGTTTGCTGTTGTTCTCATCCTTTTTAAAGAGGTAATAGGCCAGCTTCTGCAGTGCTACCGTTTCCTTGAGCTGGCACAAGCCGTCGCTAACGGATGCCTCCACGAGATATTTCTCGTAAAGGTCGAATTTGCCGGTTAACTTGTAGTATCGGGCAGCACCGTATGCCGACATGGCATGGATGCGTGATTTGGCTGGAGACATTTTCAGTGCCTTCAGAAACAGTGTGAGCGATTTCCTGCTGGTAGGTTCATCGAGATAGATCCTTTCGCCTAGCAGATAATTGTAGTAGACGTTGTTTCTGCTATCTTCGTTGAAATTCTGGAGCAAGAGATCCATGTAATGCTTCTTTTGGGTGCGGAATTCTTCTGCGTAGTCAGAATTCTTGGCGTATGATTCCCAGTAATTATACAGCCAGGCGTATGTGAAGTAATAGTATAACTTCAGTTTGTAGGGCATTGTTTCTGGGTTGAGTGTCTGGAGCAGGACTTCGGCCTTGCTATAGAATCCTCTTACCGAGAGTACAGACGCCTGGTTTATCTGGTTGAGGGTGATGTAATAAGAATCCTTGCACTTTTCTGCCAGCTCAAGTCCTCTTTTCATATATGCGTATGCCGAGTCGTAACGGTATGCGCTGTAGGCACGGTATATGCTGTCGAGGAAAAGCAGCCGGGTCTTGTTATCTTCTGCGTCTAAAGCTTGTTGCTTCAGCTGTTTCAGCTCTTTTTCCTTGATGTCTTGATAATACTGGTCGTTATCAATCATGTAATCTATACGCTCCAGAAGCTTCTTCTCATCGGTTTTGCCTTGGGTGAGCAGTGGCATCATAAGCATAAGAAGTAAAAATAACAATTGCTTCATCTTTTATTAGTAATTTGTTAATGATAAGATTGTCTCCAAATGGGACAAAATAGTCTCCAAAGGGAACAAAATAGTCTTTTTGTCGATTTTGTGGTGCAAAGATACAAATTTCTTTTCATATAATATCATTTACTTTGATAAAAATAGTTAAGATTTAACCTATATTGATTATCAGACTGTTATGGAGTTTTTGCTTTTTAAAAGTTTTACTTAGAGCCTACTAGGGTATACAACTTTGAGAAATTATGCCTACCTTTGCATCGGAATTCAAAAAAGCAGTATAATTAAGACAAAGGTTTTATTACCACTTCAAGTCTTCTTAAAAGTTAGTTTTAAAGGTATAAAATATTCCTTTTGTTGATTTAGTATGTTGATTTAAATAAGGACAGTATTAGTTTTTTAGGGAAAAGGATTGATTGAATAGGAAGCCTGCTTGATTGAATCAGTATTGCTTTCAAAAAAGCAGAAATGCTTTTCTATTATGTTTAGGAAAGACCCATCATTTTCTTGTGAAAGAAGGTGATGGGCTTTTTTATGCCCTAAACTTTCATATCTATGCTCTATACTTTCAAAGCCTAAACTTTAATTTTTGTTACTATCTCCCTCTTTATCCTCACTTTGTTCACCGAAAACTTGCGTATATCAGATTTATTACGTACCTTTGCCACATATTTATATATAATATATTAAAGAGCATTGAAATGGGCAATAAGTCGAATACTGAAAAGGAATACGATAGGCGCACGATACTCGCCACCTACCTGTATGATGTATCGAAACTGCTGATAAGCGGTGTCGGAGTAGGAGGTTTGTCACCAATAATAACGGGTGATGAGCTGTGTGCAGAAAACTATTTGTGTCTAGGATTAGGTTCTATAGCTGCATTTGGTTTCGCTTATGCCGCAAATTCTTTGCTGAGAATTCAAACAAAAAAATAAACTATTATGGAATTATTGACTTTTGTTTTTGCAATCTTTGCTATTGCAGGATGGGGCCTGGCAATTTTCCTTCATACGGAACGAGGGAAAAAATGGGCTAGTGAACTTTAGTTTTTAATCTTAGTTATAATTGAATATAGAATAAATATAATCCAATGAATATATTAGTAACAGGCGCTAATGGTCAGCTCGGCCATGAAATGCAGATTTGCGCCAAAAACAGCAATCACAAGTTTGTCTTCACCGATGTGGCTGAAGGCTATGAGAAATTGGACATCACCAACCTCGACGCTATCCGCGAAAAGGTGAAGGAAAATGATATCCAGGTTATCGTTAACTGCGCTGCCTATACCAACGTGGATAAGGCAGAGAGCGACTTCGACCTCGCTAACCTGCTCAACAATACGGCGGCAGGCAACCTGGCGCAGGCGATGAAGGAAGTGGATGGAACCCTGATTCATGTGAGCACAGACTATGTGTTCCAAGGCGACAAGAACATCCCTTGCAAGGAAGACTGGGAAACCAATCCGCTCGGTGTATACGGCAAGACCAAGCTCGCAGGAGAAAAGAGCATCGAGGCTACAGGCTGCAAGCACATCATCATCCGCACTGCATGGCTCTACTCGCAGTGGGGTAAGAACTTCGTGAAGACGATGCAGAGCCTCACGGCTAGTCACGACACCCTGAAGGTGGTATTCGACCAGGTGGGTACTCCTACTTACGCCGGCGACCTGGCTGCCGTCATCTCTCACATCATCGAGACCAACCAGCTCGACAAGACTGGCATCTACCACTTCTCTAACGAGGGTGTATGCTCCTGGTTCGACTTTGCTAAGATTATCTGCGAACTCAGCGGCAATACCTGCGATATTCAGCCTTGCTACAGCGAGGAGTTCCCAAGCCCAGTGAAGCGTCCTCACTTCTCAGTGCTCGACAAGAGTAAGCTGAAGCAGACCTTCGGTTTCAAGGTGCCATACTGGACAGAGAGTTTGAAGAAATGTATCGCCGAATTGGCAGAAGCAAAATAATTATTAATTATTAATTGTAAATTATTAATTGAAATGAAGAATATCATTATCACGGGCGGTGCTGGTTTCATCGGCTCACACGTAGTAAGACTTTTCGTGAACAAATATCCTGAGTATCACATCATCAACCTCGACAAGTTGACATACGCAGGCAATCTGGCTAACCTCAAGGATATTGAGGACAAGCCTAACTATACTTTCGTAAAGGGTGATATCTGTGATTTCGACCTGATGTTGAAGCTGATGCAGGACTACAAGGTGGATGGCATCATCCATCTCGCTGCCGAGAGCCATGTAGATAGAAGTATCAAGGATCCATTCACTTTCGCTCAGACCAACGTGATGGGTACCCTGTCTCTGCTCCAGGC
>CAKQCH010000117.1:0-6506 GCA_934216735.1 uncultured Prevotella sp. | reverse complement strand
GAGCGACCGCTGATGGTATTTCCCATACCTATCTTCTTGCTCATGATGAGATAGTCGGCTTTCATAAAACTGTCTTCCTGGGTGAAGACAGGCAGCACATCCTTATAAAACTGGAAGCCGAAAAGGACGATGAGCATACCGAAGAGATTGGCAAAGGCAAAGCCTGCAAACTGGGGTATGCTGATATGCTGACGAAGTAATTTCCAAACCAAATTCATTTATTATTAACTTTTCTAAAGTTTAAACACGTGCTCGTAAGGCAAGTCCATGTGCTTGCCGATGCTGGTTACGATGACGCCAGCCCCCTGCTCCTTCGCCTCTGTCATCATGATTTCGCCCATGATGCGAGAGTTGTTGTCGTCGAGGTGACTGATTGGTTCATCGGCGAGGATGAAGTCGAAAGGCTGACAGAGGGCGCGCATCATGGCTACGCGCTGCTGCTGTCCGAACGACATTCTGCCTATCTTAGCATCCACCTTGTCGGCAATGCCGAGCATATCAAACCATTTCAGAATCTGCTCACGGGTCTTGAAGCCCGTAAGTTTATTCTTGATTTCCACGTTCTCCATCGCCGTAAGTTCAGGGAAGAGACGGAGTTCCTGAAAGAGATGACTGATGTGACGCTTGCGCATCTCCACCCAATCAGAAACCTTATAGTTGGCGGTAACATCATGATCAAACATCACGCTTCCGCTGTAGTCGTGACGATAGCCGAGCACATAGCTGCAGAAAGTACTTTTTCCGCTGCCACTCTCCGCTTCTACAAGATAAAGATGTCCCTTCTCGAAGGTAACATCCTGCTTCCATATCTCCGAGTTCAGGTCGTCACGCTGGGCGAAGACCTGCGGGAGAACGGAATGAAGCTGAATCTTTTCCACCTTATTATTTAATGAATGTATAATTAATAATGTATCATGTTTAATTGCAGAAGCAACCTTACATGAACCCTTTTTACTTTTTTACCCTTTTACCTTTAAAGTATAGACCACGGAAGTGAGATTTCCGAAGATTGGGGTGAGCAGACCGGTTACGGTAGAGATTGCATCGTCCTTGCCAGAGCCATCACCATTGGAACTCTTGGCTAGATTGATGACCATCGCCAGTTTCTGACCCACGATGAGCTTCTGAATCTTCGCATCTATCGGATGATTGCTTGGCTTCACGGCATATTGGGCAGAGAGTTCGTCGCTACCGCTGAAGAACTGCTTGTCGTCGGTTACTCCGAAATAGAAAGAAGTCTTGCCATCGGTATAGAAATAGGCATTCTTGCCCCAGTTGGCAATCTTTGCACCCGGAGGACAGGAAGTCTTCCAGTAATCCACATCACCCAACCATTTGCTATGCGCCAACTTAGCAGCCATCATCATCTTCATGCTTGCATCGCCTAGGGTTGGCATCATGATAGCCATATCGCCATCCACACTACGCATGATATTATCCATATCCACCGCCTGGTTGATGCCCATCAGGAGAGTCTGCAGACTGCGGTTGCTCTGCATCATCGGGAGGAACTGTTCACCCTTCACATTCATGAAGATACCCGCCAGAGCATCGGCAGGCATCGACTTCACGTAATTGCCCTTGATAGGACGATAGTTCTGAAGAGCCTTCTGAAGAGCCTCATCGATTGACTTATTGAAAGAGAAAGTCTCGCCCTGAATCTGCAGGATGCCCTCCTTCACGTTCATCTCGGCAGCAATAACCACCTGTGAAGGGTCGGTATCCTTAGGAGCACCCAGGGTGAAAGGAGCCACAAACTTTTCCGGCAGAGCCTGCGCCTGTGCCACCATCGCCATCGGAGACGAAATGCCCGAAAGGCGATCGAACATAGGAGAAGCCGTAATGCCATCCTCTTCATCAGCCTTGAGATATTTCACCATCTGCTGCTGCAGCTGAGCCTGGGCATCAGCCACCACAGGACCCATCACGAGGAGAGCCTCATCAGAATATCCTACGAGCCAGGAATTCTTCAACACCGAGAAATGGAAGCCTTTGCGTTCCGTTACTTCGGTGGCGATATGCTTTTTGGCGAGAGTTGCAAGCCAATCAGAAACGCCATCCTCGCTGCTCACCTTGGCACAGAGTCCCAGGTTGCCATCGGCCGTTTCGAAGAGATACAACTTCTCGCTTACATCGATGCCGCAATTATCTACGTCATCTACATGGAGCAAAGTTTTCAGCATGCCCGCCTTATCCTCGTCGCTTTTATCAGCAGTCATCTGCTTCATGTCAACGGAGATAAGTGCAGTACTTTTCTTAGGAATGGCATTGAGGTAATCGCTGCCAGAACAGGAGCTTAGCAATAAGAAAGTTATTGCTAAGCCCATAAAAACTAAGTTCTTATACAATCTTTTCATCACAAAAACTAACACTTATGTATTTTTTCTTATATCATCTTTGTTATAGTCTTCTTGCGATATGCGCCATGTGAACCGCCACCAGACCCGCCGTTTCCGTGCGAAGTCGGCTGGTTCCCAAAGATACGCTCTCGTAGCCATTCTCCAGGGCAAGACGAACCTCATCGATGGAGAAATCGCCTTCCGGACCTACCAATACTGTAATATCAGCAGATGATGCATCGTTGCCTTCAGCACTATCAGAGAATGACGAGATTTCCTGGAAGAAGTCTTTCTTCTCTATCTCCTCGTAGCAATGGCAGATGAACTTTCTGCCTGGGCGAGGCGTCTGGATGAAATCCTTGAAACTCTCCAGTTCGTTGACCACCGGTTTCCAAGCCTTATGACTCTGCTTCACGGCAGATATCACAATCTTGTCGATTCTTGGCGTCTTCACCACCTTACGCTCAGAAAACTGACAGTTGAGGAAAGAAAGCTCATCAAAACCGATTTCCGTAGCCTTCTCCGCCATCCACTCGATGCGCTCCATCATCTTGGTAGGAGCAATCGCCAGATGGATATGGCCCTTCCAGGCACGCTTCTGCGGCATTGTTTCCTTGATTTCATAGAGACAGCGCTTGCTGGAAGCCGCAGTCACCTCGGCACGATAGAACGAACCTTCCCCATCCATGAGGAAAATCTCGTCACCGCCCTTCAATCTCAGCACACGGAGCGCATGGGTAGCCTCCTCGGCAGGCAATTCTACCTGGGTTTCAGCCTCAGGCACATAGAAATATCTAACCTCTTTCATAGAAATATCAAATCTCTTTCTTTGAAATATCTAATTTCTTTATGTTACTTCTTATTTTTTTCCTCACGGCGCTTCATCTCATCGCGGATGAAGGAAGCACCCTCGTAGTTTTCTTCCTCCACAGCCTTATCCAACGCCTTCTGCAGCAGAGAATCAGGCAAACTCATGATTGGAAGAGCCACACTCATCACTTCCTTATTAAAAGGTGTAGAGAACTTCTGAAGCACCTCCAGAGGGGCGCACATCTCATAACCACTTGTCAACGAAAGCAGCACAGCCGTTTCCGGAAGAAGTTCATAGCCCTTGCCGGTTATCGTATTTACCAGATTTGCCTTGAAACCGCGATCTTGAATACCCTCGAACTCAATGCGGTAATGAGTTATTTCCTCATCTTTCATCACCTGTGTAAACACGTCAACCAGATGATTTCTGGTTTCTTCAGCCTTACGCTCATGCCGTTTGATTTCGCTCGCCATCTCCTTAGCCAACACAATAGAGAGCGCACGAGTCTCCGCCATGTCGGTAAGCGTGATTACGCAGGCATCATCTGCCTCTGGAATAGAAAAAGTCCCTTTATAAATTAATTTATACATCATTGTTTTGTCTCCTTCTTTGGTCTGAACAATACGGCGAAGGCAACTCCGACCACAAGAGCATAACCTGCGAAGATAAACCAGCAAGTCTGCCAATCGCCCATCAAATATCCATTTTCCCAGTGACAGTAATGGTTAATCACCTGTCCTGCAAGAATTGTGCCAATAGATGCACCCAAGCCATTGGTCATCAGCATGAACAAACCCTGGGCAGATGCTCTGATCTTAGGCTCGCACTTCTGGTCTACGAAGAGGCCACCCGACACGTTGAAGAAGTCGAAAGCCACACCATAGACGATGCAGGAGAGCACGAAGAGAATGACACCAGGGAATGCAGGGTTGCCCAATCCGAAGAATCCGAAACGGAACACCCATGCAAACATGGCGATGAGCATCACCACCTTGATGCCATAACGCTTCAGGAAGTATGGAATCAGGAGGATGCAGAGAGCCTCTGCCACCTGGGAAATTGACACCAGTAGAGTGGCATTATTGGCTGCAAATGTATCAAGCATACTAGGATCACCCTTGAAACTGGTGATAAATGGAGTAGCATAACCATTGGTTACCTGCAAACTCATTCCGAGCATACATGAGAAGATGAAGAACAGCGCCATCTCACGACTCTTGAAGAGCTTGAAGGAATCGAAGCCCCAGGTCTCCACCCAACTGCGAGCTTCCTTCTTGACCAGCGGACACTGAGGCAGGCTGAAGCAATAGAGGAAGAGCACGATGCTCAACGCACCAGAAACGAGGAACTGGAGGTGGGTATACTGGAACTTATAAGCATTTTCCGAAAAGAGGAACATGAACGAGCCATGATCCCAGGTAGCACAGTTAACAACCCACATGGTGGCAATGAAGCCCACGGTGCCGAAGACTCGGATAGGCGGGAAGTCCTTGATGGTATCCAGCCCATGATTTTTCAGGATAGTGAACGCAGAAGTATTCGACAGTGCCAGCGTAGGCATATAGAAAGCGACGCTGAAGGTATAAACCGTCATGAAGAGAGCCTCATCAGGCATGGCACTCGCCTCTCCCATCAGGAACAGCCCTATCATCGAGAGACCCGCCAGCAGATGGCAATAGCCCAGGAGTCTCTGCGGCTGGATATACTTATCCGCCACAATACCCATCAAGGTAGGCATGAAGATAGATACTATACCCTGAATGGTATAGAACCAGGAGATTTCTGCACCCATTCCGGCCTTGCCGAGATAGTTGCCCATAGAAGTGAGATAGGCTCCCCAAACAGCGAACTCCAGGAAGTTCATCACTGCCAAACGTACTTTTAGATTCATATCCTTAAATTCTTTTTCTTTGGTTTAAATTTATTTTTCTGCAGATTGCATCCTTTCGCTTTTACGGGATTGCATCCTTTCGTTATTAACAGGATTGCTTTGCAGATTATATCTTGCAAAGATACACAATTTATCTTAAAGAACACAGATTTTTGAAGATTTTCCTTTAGAAAGCTAGCTTATTTAACAAATAATATGTAATTTTGCACCCGAAATCAAAATATAAAAGAGATAATGTTAGTAAAGTTTTTCCTTACGTGTAACAAGATTGGTGCCTTTACCCTGGGTGGAGGCTACGCCATGATTCCTATCATGGAACAGGAATTCGTGGATAAGAACCAGTGGATGGACAAGCAGGAATTCATGGACATCATGGTGGTGGCTCAAACCACTCCAGGCATCTTTGCTATCGATATGGCTAGCCACATCGGTTACAAGCTGAAGGGGGTATGGGGCGGCATCGTGGGAGCCATCGGCATTGCCCTTCCTTCCATCATCGCCATCCTCATCATTGCCATGTTCTTCCAGCAGTTCAAGGATAATTACTGGGTGGGTAAGTTCTTTGCAGGTGTTCGTCCTGCCGTGGTTGCGCTGATTGCAGCTCCTTGCTTCAAGATGGCAAAGACGGCAAATATCAACCGCTTCAACATCTGGATTCCTGTAGTTTGCTGCCTGCTGATTGCCGCATTCGGCATTTCTCCTATCTATATTATCATTGCAGCCGGCGTGCTGGGATGGCTTTATGGAAAGTTTATAGTTAAAAGTTAATAGTTTATAGTTTTATAGTTAGAAAATGCTATTTTTAAAGTTATTCCTGATATTTACCAAGATTGGTACATTTAATTTTGGTGGTGGATATGCGATGCTTTCGCTCATCCACAACGAAACAGTAGTGAAGAACCACTGGCTCACCAATGCCGAGTTTACGGATATTGTGGCTATCAGCCAGTCAACCCCGGGACCTATCGGCATCAACTGTGCCACCTACGTGGGCTATACTGCCTGTCTTCATGCAGGTTATCCTACCTGGGCAGCCTGGGCGGGTTCCTTCCTTGCCTCCCTCTCCATCATGTGGTTGCCCTTCATCATCATGATTCTCATCAGCCGTTATCTGATGACCCATAAGGATTCCAAGATTGTGAAGGATATCTTTGCCGGACTCCGCCCTGCCATCATCGGACTGATAGCAGCTGCTGCCGTACTTCTGATGAATAAAGAGAATTTCGGTTCGCCAACCAACGATCCATTTGCATTCGGAGCCAGCGTAGCACTCTTTCTGGGTGCATTCTATTTCACCAAAGCCAAGAAAGCAAATCCGATTTTGCTGCTTTTCATCTGTGGAATCATTGGGTTGTTTATCTTCTAAACAACCCAAACACCTTCAAATAGGCACAAAAAAAAATTGATTGTCTCACGACAACCAATCTTTTATTAACCTTAATAATCTAATACCATGAAAAACACG
>CAKQCH010000116.1:0-6518 GCA_934216735.1 uncultured Prevotella sp. | reverse complement strand
GTCGCAAGCTACGTCGCGGATGAACTGGAAGGCATCGTCGTACTTCTCATAATGCTCTGGAAGATCGGCCACCATCTGCAGCGGACTGTACATCACGAGATAGAGAGAAAGCTGACCACAGAGTGTGGAATGAACATAGCTCTGGTTGTTGCTCCACTCAGAAAGCTTGGTCTCGAAGATACCAGGGGTATAATCCATCGGACCACCCTGCAGACGGGTGAATGGCAACATCACGGTGTGATAAGGCTTGCTGCCGCCAAATGCCTCGTACTCAGTACCACGGGCACTCTCGTTACCCACCAGGTTAGGCCAGGTACGGCAGATACCTGTAGGACGGGTTGCCTCGTGAGCATTTACCATGATATGATGCTTGGCAGCTGTCTCGATGACACGCTGGTAGTGATTGTTCATCAACTGACTGTAGTGATACTCACCTCTTGGGATGATATCGCCCACATAACCGGTCTTCACGGCATCATAGCCATATTTATTCATCAGGTTGAAGGCATCCTCCATGTGACGCTCGTAGTTGAGAGCTGCAGAAGAGGTCTCGTGGTGCATCATCAGCTTCACGCCCTTAGAATGAGCATAGTCGTTGAGCATCTTGATATCGAAGTCAGGATATGGAGTTACGAAATCAAAGACATCGAGTTTCTGATGACCGAACCAGTCTTCCCAACCTTCGTTCCAGCCTTCTACCAGCACCTCCTGCAAACCGTTCTTAGCTGCAAAGTCGATGTAGCGCTTTACTTCCTCGTTGGTTGCACCATGGGTGCCATTAGGCTTGCACTTGCTGTAATCGGTTACACCGAGGCGAACTGATGGCAGGTCGTTGGTATAGCTCCAGGTCTTGGTGCCAACGATCATGTTCCACCATACACCGCAGTACTTGGTAGGATGAATCCATGAAGTATCCTTAATCTTGCAAGGCTCGTTGAGATTCAACGTCAACTTGCATGAAAGCATATCACGGGCATCATCGCTCACCATCACGGTACGCCAAGGAGTATTGAACGGAGTCTGGATGAATCCCTTTCTGCCCACGGCATCAGGAGTGAGCCAAGACTCGAAGGTCAATGTCTTCTCGTCCAGGTTGAGGTGCATGGTTGGATAATCCAGACAGGCAGCCTCGTGGATATTGATATAGAGACCATCCTTGGTCTTCATCTGGAGCGATGTCTGAACGCCGGTATCCGAGAAGACGGTGGTAGATGAATTGCTTTTGTAAGATTCGCGGTTCTTGGCGATGACTGGACGGATGCCAGTCAATGGAGTAATGTTGTAGTCATACTCCTGGGTGTCGTAATCGCCCGGAATCCAATAGGCAGTATGATCGCCTGCCATGGCAAACTGAGTATGCTCCTCCTGAATCACAAAGTAGTTCAGACTTTCCTGCTGAGGAAACTCATAGCGCAAGCCCATACCATAATCATATACACGGAAACGGATGGTGATGTTACGCTTGGAGGAAGCCTGGTTCAGGTTTACCTCCATCTCGTTGTAATGGTTGCGGATGGTAGCAGTCTCACCCCATACTGGCTTCCAGGTTTCATCGAAGGTCGATGTCTTGCTGCCGGTTTCTGTGAAACCATCCATCAGGCTGGTTTCCTCCATACCCTTAGAGGCGTGCTTATCCTTCGCCAGCTCCAGTCCGAGATGAGATGGCTTACATACAGTCTTTCCCTTATAGCTCATCTCGTAGGTAGGCTGTCCCTTTTCGGTTAAAGAGAAAGTCACTGAGACATTGCCGTTAGGCGATTTAACGGTCTGGGCTGCTGCCAACATCGGGAGCAAGAGGCCCATCACTAATACATTCAGTTTCTTCATACTGTTCAGTTATTGCTTATTCTTGTTTTTTTGAATCCTTGTTAGTTAACCTTAATCATAATCTGTTTATTCTTAAGACAGTGCAAAGATACAAAAAACAAAAATACCCTCCGCTAAATGGGAGGGTATTTTTCCGTATATCAAGGTGCAAACGTTTGCACACTTTTGCATTTGCTATTGCAACATTTTAGTTGCGGCCACCCTGAGCTATCAATTCGGTGATGTTCTCTATGAACTCCTTGCTGGCAGCCAATTCTTCCAAACTCAGGTGCATGCGATAGCGCCAGTAGTGCTTTGGATTGGCTGGGATGTTGATACGCTCGGCATCGGCATCCGGCAAACGGAGGTTTTCATCGATGGCCAACCAGTCCTGAACGCTCAATACGCAGAGCATGGATGGAGAGGTAAGATGGCGGGAGATGATGTCTCTTGCCAACCAGCCTGGGAGCGGATGAGGAGCTGGTCCCTCACGATAGAGCATCGTGTTGTAATACTCCTGGGTGCGGGAGATGTTCTCGTCCCACCACATACGCAAGGTAGGCATATCATGACTTGAGATGGTGCAGACAGAGCGGTATGGGTTACGGCTCAGATGACCAAACTTAACCGATGGGTCCTTTGGCATGCTCTGGAGTTCCAGACTCAGTATCTTCAATTCGTTCATCACCCATGGCACACAATCAGGTACCATACCCAGGTCTTCGGCACAAACCAGCATGCGGGTAGCCTGAACCAGCTTAGGCAACTTCTTCATCGCCTCGCCATACCAGAACTGGTTGTTGCGGCGATAGAAGTAGTCGTTGTAAAGACGATTGAACGCTGCCTTGTCAACATCATAGAGCGACTCGTAGATGAAGTCGAGCTGTGCAGAGATACGTGGATGGAAGAGCTCTGGGTTCTTGCGGTCGCGAACGAAGAGCACATCGCTGATCAGGGCATACAAGCCATCACGCAACCAGATTTCCTTTTCATCAGTAACACCTGCAAAGAGAGCCTCCACCTTGCGCTGGGTATCTACCTCAGGCTTCATCTGATAGCGTTCCTCATCCAGACGGTCGAGATACTTCTCCTTCACTTCGTCGGCACGCTCATGGAACATACGGTCCAATATCCAGTCGGTGATGAACGGACGGAGGAAGCGGTCTTCCTGGAAGTTCAAGCCGTAGCTCTGAATCTCCTCACGGGTCATGCCGAGGGCTGGGGCAAACTGTCCGAGCAAGCCATGCACGCTATCCACAGGGATTTCCCAGATGCGGAAGAAGCCGAGCACATGGTCAATGCGATAGGCATCAAAGAACTTCGACATATTCTGGAAGCGGCGGGTCCACCACTGGCAACCATCCTTCAACATCTCATCCCAGTTGTAGGTAGGGAATCCCCAATTCTGACCATTCACAGAGAAGTCATCTGGTGGAGCACCCGCCTGACCGTTCAGATTGAAGTACTTAGGTTCCATCCAAACATCGCAGCTGTGGCGATGTACACCAATAGGAATATCACCCTTCAGGATAACGCCCTTCGCCTTGGCATGTTCGTGCGCCTCCTGCATCTGCTTGTTCAGGATGAACTGCACGAAGTAGAAGAACTCAACGTTCTTGTATGCCTCGGCTTCCGGGTTCGTTAAATCCTTGCGCTCAGCCTCATCCCAGACGTTATGGTCTGGCCACTGAGTGAAGTCGGCTGTGCGATACTTGTCGCGCAAGTAAGAATACTGTGCGTAAGGCACGAGCCACTGTTGCGTTTCCTGAAAGAAAGCCTTGAACTCAGCTTCCTTCATCATCTTTCTACCTGCTTGTTCAAAAACCAAATATAGATAAGCTATCTTAAACTCATTTACCTTCTCATAATCTATCTGCTGCAAGGCATTGAGTTCCTTGCGGGTCTTCTCTGCTTTCTCACGATTCTTCTCGTTCTCCAATACAGGCAAAGCATTCAGGTCGGCATACATCGGATGGATGGCGAAGACGCTGATGCAGCTGTATGGATAACTGTCCGTCCAAGTGTGGGTAATGGTGGTATCATTGATAGGCAACAGCTGGAGCACTTTCTGTCCGGTAGAAGCCACGAGGTCGATCATGGTCTTCAGATCGCCGAAGTCGCCCACGCCGGCACTCTTCTCACTACGCAGAGAGAACACAGGAACCAATGTTCCGGCAACCTTGCGGTTGTAGAGGGCAAAGAAAGCCTGGTCCAGTTCATAAGCGATGGCATCGCCCGCCTTCATCTCCGGAAGGTCGATGGTACGGTTCATGCCTGTTTCCCAGAAAAGCAGGTCCTTCTTCTCGTTGTAAGCCACAAACTTGAACTCCATGTGAGCGGTCTGCAGATGAGCAGCATCCAAATCCACCACCCATTCGTTATAGGTGTGCTGTGTCATCTTCAGCATTTTTTCTGCATTCCATGCCCCCAGCACGTTGTCGGCACCTACCAGTCCGAGTCTTTCTCCATCACGAAGCTGAGGGGCACGCACAATGAGGCGTACAGTCTTGGCGCAGTTCTGCATCGCCAGTTCTTCAGGAGCCTGGTGATTGATGCAATCGGTGAAGGCACTGCTGTAAAGATAAGCATCCTCAGGTATCACCTTCCAACTGTCATAGAGGGTGAACTCATCCGCCTTGGTAGCGTTCAGTTCCAGGCGATGCTTCACGAGAAGCCACTCGGTCTTGAGCACCCTGCCATCGCGCTCTACACTATAATAATAGGTGTAAGCCTTTGCTGGCTGTTCTACACACCAGTCAAACGACCATCTCTCGCCATTGAGAGTGGTCATCGGGAACCTAAGTTCCTCATCCTCCTTCTGAATGTTCAAGACGAGCTGCTCGCCGAACAAGGTTTTGTATTCTATGTTAAAATGAATTGTCATAAGACTCCATTTAGAGGTTAGTTATTTATTATTTTTATTTCCGATGCGAAATTAGCAAAAATATCCGTAACAAGTACGGTTCTTTTGCACAAATCGAGGAAAAACAAATGCAAACGTTTGCATTTGTTTTCCTTGACTGGCATTATTCATGGTCATTGAAAAACCTTATTTCTTATCCTTGATGATGCTGACTGATAAAGCACCGGCGATGAGCAACACACCAGCCACTATCATCATGTCGCTCTGATGAGAACCAATCAAGCTCAGGATGGTACCGCCACAGATGGCTGCCACAATCTGAGGAATACAGATGGTTCCGTTAAACAGGCCCAGATAAGCACCCATGTGACCATAGCCCTGCAAGGCGTTGGTAACAAAGGTGAATGGCATTGCCAGCATGGCAGCCCAACCCGCACCAATCATCAGGAATGGAATAAACTGCAAATACTGGTCGTGCAGGAATGGGATTATTGCGAAGCCCACACCACCTATCAGCAAGCTCACGCTATAAGCCAGTTTGGTGTTCTTGAACTGAGGAAGAACCACAGCCCAGAGCACGCTGCCCACAGCCTGTACGGCAAAGAGGATGCCTACCCAGTTGCCAGCCTCCTGGAATTCAGCCGACTTAGGATCGGTGGTATTCCAAACGGTCTCGGCGATGGCTCCTGTAGAATAGTTCCAGAGATAGAGGAAGCCAGCCCAGCAGAAGAACTGTACCAATCCCACCTTCCAGAAGGTAGATGGTGCATTCTTCAAGAGTGTAATCCAATCGGCCTTACCTTCTTCTTCCTTTTCCACATCGCCAGCTACGCCGTTATATTCCGCATACTGCTGCGGATTCCACTCCTTCACCTTCATCGTGGTGTAGATAACGCAGAGAATCAGGATGGCAGCGCCCACATAGAACGACCAGATAACGGAATCAGGAACCACGCCTTCATCAGCTACATTCTTGATACCCAGGAAGGTAAAGAGGAACGGGAAGATGTATCCAGCCACAGAACCGGCATTGCAGAGGAAACTCTGGATAGAGTAAGCCTTCGCCTTCTGCTTCTCGTTCACCATATCACCCACCAGCATCTTAAACGGCTGCATCGCCATGTTGATGCTCGTATCCAGGAACATCAGGGCAATCAAGCCGAAGAGCATGGCTCCACTCACAGTAAGACCCAGCGAACCGGCATTCGGCAGCAGGCACATCACGAGGACGGCGATGGTAGCACCCACGAAGAGATAAGGGATGCGGCGACCGAATCGGCACCAGGTCTTATCACTCAGCGTACCTACGATAGGCTGTACCAGGATTCCCATCAATGGTGGGAGAATCCAGAAATAACTCAAGTTGTGTGGGTCAGCACCCAACGTTGCAAAGATTCGGGAGATGTTGGCGCTCTGAAGGGCGTAGGCAATCTGTACCCCGAAGAAACCGAAGCTCAGGTTCCAGAGCTTCCAGAAACTCAAATCAGGTTTTTGTGTCATATTGTTGTTATTTTAAATTTCAAAGTTCGGTGTTCAAAGTTCAAGCTTATCTCGTAGTTCCTCTTACCACGAGTCGGGTTCTCACCACTCTTTTCTCCACATCATCCTTCTGGATGGATCCTTCCACCTGTCCGATGAGGATATTTGCCGCTTCCTCGCCCACTGCTACGCCTCGCTGTTCCACGGTGGTAAGCATAGGGTCGCTCGCCTTGGCACGGTCGCCATTGGTAAAACCGCAGATACTGATGTCATCAGGCACAGCGTATCCCATGCGCTTGGCAAGCTCAGCTCTGCCACCGCCACGGAACTGCAACTGAATGTTGCTCAGGGTGATGTTGCGGAGCGGTTC
>CAKQCH010000115.1:0-6523 GCA_934216735.1 uncultured Prevotella sp. | reverse complement strand
GGTGATATCTCTGAGGCTAAGGCTATCAAGGCAGTCTTCGGTGATGCAGCTTACAAGCTCAACATCAGTTCTACCAAGTCTATGACTGGTCACCTCCTCGGTGCTGCTGGTGCAGTAGAGGCTATGGCCTGTGTTCTTAGTGTGAAGAACGACATCGTTCCTCCTACTATCAACCACGAAGAGGGTGACAACGATCCAGAGCTCGATTACAACCTGAACTTCACATTCAACAAAGCTCAGAAGCGTGAGGTTCGTGCAGCATTGAGCAATACTTTCGGATTCGGTGGTCACAACTGCTGTGTAGTATTCAAGAAGTATGCTGAATAATTTTATAGATAGAATAAAGCTCTCTTTCCGCAAGGATAAAGAGCTTTATTTTTCTTTGTACGAAATCCTAGGTTTTTATCCCCACGACATCAGTTATTACAAGATGGCGCTGATGCACAAGAGCATCATGCACCGCAACGCCAAGGGCAAGCCTGTAAACAACGAGCGCCTGGAGTTCTTGGGTGATGCTGTTCTGGATGCCGTGGTGGGCGACATCGTGTACCAGCACTTCCCTGGCAAGCGTGAGGGATTCCTGACCAATACCCGAAGCAAGCTAGTGCAGCGCGACACGCTCAACAAGTTGGCCCAGGAGATGGGCATCAACCAACTCGTATTATCCAATGGTCACAGTTCTTCTCATAACAGTTACATGGGAGGAAATGCTTTCGAGGCGTTGGTTGGAGCTATCTATCTGGACCGCGGTTACGATGCCTGCATGCAATTCATGCAGAAGCGCATTCTGGCAAAAATGATAAACATCGACAAGGTGGCTTACAAGGAGGTTAACTTCAAGAGCAAACTCATCGAATGGAGCCAGAAGAACCGTGTGAAGTTGGACTTCGTGATGCTGGGACAGGAGAAGGATAAGAACGGCAGCCCTGTGTTCACCTATCAGGTGGTGATGGAAGGTGTGAAGGGTGGAGAAGGCAAGGGTTACTCCAAGAAGGAGAGCCAGCAGCTTGCATCTAAGCTCACCCTGGAGCGCTTGCGCAAGGAACCGCAGTATATTGAATCTGTGTTTACTGCCAAGGCTAACCGTACGAAGATGGAAGAGGAACCTGTTGAAGGTGTGCCTTCTACCGAGGTGAAGGAAGATTTCATCATCTCGCAGGAGGCAGAGAAGCAGGAGCCTGAAGTGAAGCACGTGAATGTTTTCAAGGAAGAGGTTTATTCCGAAAAGTCTTCTGCCGTTACAGAGAAGGCCGAGGAGATTGCTATCTCTGAAGAGCAGGTTGCTGTTCAGCAAACAGCCGGTGGAAACGACGAGTTTGACTTGAGCGACATCACGGCAGAACCAAAGGAGATGACCCGAGAGGACATCATCGCTGCTGCCGAGGCAGCTGCTTTTGCAGAAGAGAGAGAATAGTTTTTATATCTCATAAGATATAACTAAGCTACATTAAAGAGAAATACTCCCATGAGAAGGCATCATTGATGCGGCTCATGGGAGTATTTTTTCTTATTTGTATTAAAAAACAGTAAAAACTTTCTCTATATCAAAAGATTGAATTACTTTTGCATCTACTTTAAAGGTATATATATCTAGATATGAGTTTAACAACGATAGTAAGTAATGTTTTCAAGCCTCGCCAGAAGAGCTTGGAGAAGTATGTACATGATGCAGAGACATTGCAGCATGATGTACTGATGCGCCTTTTGGCATCGGGAAAAAACACCGAGTATGGTGTGAAGCATTTACTCAATACAACAAACAGTTACGAGAAGTTTGCCCAAAATGTGCCGGTCAACACCTACGAGGAATTGAAGGGGGATATCGACCGTATGCGACATGGCGAAAAGGATATCCTTTGGCCGGGACAGGTGAAGTGGTTTGCCAAATCTTCGGGTACCACCAACGACAAGAGTAAGTTTATTCCTGTTTCGCAGGATGGATTGCAGAACATCCATTACAAGGGTGGCTTTGATGCCGTGGCATATTATCTGCGCAATAATCCTAAGAGCAAGATTTTCGATGGCAAGAGCCTGATTCTCGGCGGTAGCCATTCGCCTAACTATAATGTGTCGGGCAGTCTGGTGGGCGACTTGAGCGCCATTCTCATCGAGAATATCAATCCGCTTGCTAACATGGTGCGCGTGCCAAAGAAGGAGACGGCTCTGCTCAGCGATTTCGAGGTGAAGCGCGACCGCATTGCCCATGAAACCCTGAACAAGAACGTGACCAATATCTCGGGTGTCCCTAGCTGGATGCTCAGTGTGCTGGTGCGTGTGATGGAGCTTTCCGGCAAGAAGCATCTGGAGGACGTGTGGCCAAACCTGGAGGTGTTCTTCCATGGCGGCATCGCCTTCACGCCTTATCGCAAGCAGTATGAGCAACTCATCACTTCTCCTAACATGCACTACATGGAGACCTACAATGCCAGCGAGGGCTTCTTCGGCTTGCAGGACGACCCTGCAGACCCTGCCATGTCGCTCATGATAGATTACGACGTGTTCTACGAGTTCATCCCGATGGATGAGTTTGGCAGCGATAATCCTACCGTTGTTCCGCTCTGGGGTGTAGAAGTGGGCAAGAACTATGCCATGGTCATCACCACATCCTGCGGCTTGTGGCGCTATATGATAGGCGATACGGTGCAGTTTACCAGCGTGAACCCATATAAGTTTGTTATCACGGGCCGTACCAAGTACTTTATCAATGCCTTTGGTGAAGAACTGATCATGGATAATGCCGAAAAGGGATTGGCCTATGCTTGCGAAAAGACGGGAGCCCAGGTGGCTGAATATACCGCCGCTCCGGTTTATATGGACAGCAATGCCAAGTGCCGCCACCAGTGGCTCATCGAGTTCTCTCAGGAACCAGCCAGCCTGGATGAGTTCGCCCGATTGCTCGACCAGAAGTTGCAGGAAATCAACAGCGATTACGAGGCGAAGCGATTCCACGACGTCACCCTGCAGCATCTGGAGATAGTCAAGGCTAAGCCGGGACTCTTCAACGAGTGGCTCAAGAGCAAGGGCAAGCTGGGTGGTCAGCACAAGATTCCTCGCCTGAGCAACAGTCGCAAGAACATAGATGAGATGCTCATCATGAACCAGTAATACCTTTCTCTTCTTTCTGGCAACAGATAGGAGAGGGGGGATACCTTAGAAATACAGATAATAATGATGAATAAGAACGCTATAAAGAACCTGTTGGTGCATCAGATGAAGGCAAACTCCCTGTTTCTGCCCTTCTATCTGCTGGTCCTCCTGCTGTTGGCTTCCTGTGCCAAGATGGGACAGCCCGATGGCGGATGGTTTGACGAGACTCCTCCCAAGGTGGTAGGAGCCACGCCGGGCGACGGTGCCACGAAAGTGAATCAGAAGAAAATCAATATCTACTTCGATGAGTTCATCAAGCTGGATAATCCTTCTGAGAAGGTAGTGGTGTCGCCTCCACAGCTGGAAGTGCCTGAAATCAAGGGAGCCGGAAAGCGAATCTCCATTTCGCTCGTCGATTCCCTCAAGCCCAACACCACCTACACCATCGACTTCTCGGATGCCATCAGCGATAACAACGAGGGCAATCCGATGGGAAACTATACCTACAGTTTCTCCACGGGCGAGGTGATTGATACCATGGAGGTGTCGGGATGTGTGCTCGAAGCCGAGAATCTGGAACCTATCAAGGGCATCCTGGTGGGCTTGTATGCCGACCATGCCGACTCTGCCTTCCGCACCAAACCGATGCTTCGAGTGAGCCGCACCGACAGCCGTGGCCGCTTCGTCATCAAGGGTGTGGCACCGGGTTCTTATCGCATCTATGCCCTGCAGGATATGGATGGCAACTACATGTTCAATCAGAAGAGCGAGAAGATTGCTTTCTCACACGATATTATCGTGCCATCCAGCAAACCGGATGTAAGGCAGGATACCACCTGGATAGATTCACTCCACATCAAGTCGATTGACCCTGTGAAATATACCCACTTCCTGCCAGACAACATCGTGCTGAAGGCTTTCACAGAGCCGCTTACAGACAGATATTTCCTGAAGGCAGAGCGGCAGAAGGCAAACAGTTTCTCGCTGTTCTTCAGTTATGGAGATTCCATCCTGCCACAGATCAAGGGACTTAACTTCGATGCCCAGGATGCTTTCCTGATAGAAGCATCCGAGAAGAAGGATACGATAACCTATTGGCTCAAGGATACGGCATTGGTGAACCAGGATACATTGCTCATGGACATCACCTATCGCATGACTGACAGTACGGGAGTGCTGGTCAACAAGACCGATTCCACCCAGGAAATCCTCTCCAAGGAACCATACGCCAAGCGAATGAAGGCTTTGGAAAAGGAGTTGGCTGCATGGACCAAGAAGCAGGAGAAAAAGAAGAAGAAGGGCGAACCATACGATTCGGTGATGCAGGTAAAGCCGCTGGATGTGCAACTGAGCGTGTCATCGCAGCTGGACCCCGACAGGAACATCTTCTTCACCTTCCCAACTCCTCTGGCAAAGGCAGATACTGCCGCCATCCATCTTTATGCCAAGCATGATACCCTCTGGTATCGGGCACCGATGGAATTCCTGCCGGCAGGAAACAGAAGATATGAACTGCGGGGCGAGTGGCGCCCGGATATAGAATACAGTCTGGAGGTGGATTCTGCTGCCTTTGAGGATATCTATGGATTGGCTTCCAAGCCAATCAAGCAGGGCTTCAAGGTCAACTCGCTGGATACCTACGGCACCCTGCTGGTCAACATCACTTCGCTCCACGACCAGCCACTCCTGGTGCAACTTCTTGATTCCCAGGATAAGATGGTGAAGCAGGTGAAGGCGGTGAATGGCGTGGCGGAGTTCTATTATCTGAAACCGCAGAAGTATTACATGCGTCTCATCGTAGATAGAAATGACAATGGCGTGTGGGATACGGGCGATTATGATAAGGACCAGCAAGCCGAAGAGGTGTATTACTATCCGGAAGAGATAGAATGCAAGGCTAAGTGGGACCTTACCGAAAGCTGGGATCCTACGGCTCGTGAACTCTCCCGACAGAAGCCGGGAGCCATCACCAAGCAGAAGCCAGACAAAGAGAAGAAAGTTAAAAACCAGAATGCACAGCGTGCCGCCAAACTCGGCATCCAGTACATTCCTAAAATGTAAGAGGATATGAAGTTACTTAAGTCATTTATAGTAGCCATGTTGCTACTTTTGGTCAATACTTCTGTATCGGCCCAGTGTACTTTCCGTAATACGGCTTTTAAGTCGGGAGAATTCCTGACTTACAATCTCTATTACAACTGGAAGTTTGTATGGGTAAAGGCGGGCACAGCCAGCATGTCGGTGGTGCAGACCACCCACAAGGGCAAGCCTGCCTATCGCGGTTCGCTTGTAACCCGTGGTAATAAGAAGGTGGACGATTTCTTCGTTCTCCGCGATACGTTGCTCTGCTATACAGGCACCGATATGGCTCCTATGTATTTCCGCAAGGGTGCCCGCGAAGGCAAGCGATATACGGTGGATGAGGTTTTCTACAACTATGCGGGCGGCAAGTGCAATGTAAATTTGCATTATCAGAACAAGCACGGCGAGCATAAGCACAAGAAGGCTTCTTACGACGACTGCGTATTCGACATGATGAACATCTTCCTGCGTGCCCGCAGCTTCGATCCAGCCAACTGGAAGAAGGGACACAGCGTAAGATTCCCTATCTGTGATGGTAACGGACGCACTCCTGCGCAGTTGAAGTTTGGCGGCAAGGTAACCGTGAAGGCGGATAATGGCATCAAGTATCGCTGCCTACGCCTGGAATATATGGAACTGAAGGACGAGAAATGGAAGAAGATAGTTGATTTCTACATCACCGATGATGACAACCATGTGCCAGTGCGTCTCGACATGTTCCTGAAGTTCGGTAGTGCCAAGGCATTCCTGGTGGGTGCCAAGGGAACCCGCAATCCGTTCAGTTCTATCGTGAAGTAAAAATCTCGAAGGTAAATGAAAAGAAATCAGATTTATACAGGTATCATCGTCTTCGTTTGCTGCGTTCTCGTGGCAATAGGAGTTACCTTGCGTCTTCTAAAACATGCGGATAAGCTTCCTGTCAAGGTGCCCGTGCTGGTGAACAGGCAGAAGCCGCAGGTGGCTGATACGTTGAAGAAGAAGCCTGTAGCAAAGCCGGATTTCAGAATATCAGGTACCTTGAAAGATACCGAGGGAAGGGGAGTGGCTGGAGTCATCGTGAGCGATGGATTCAACTGCGTAAAGACCGATTCCCACGGAAGATATAAGATGAAGCGAGACAGTTTGGCTCGCTTCATCTATTATTCCGTGCCTGCCGATTGTGAGGTACCTACCCATTCGGCAACCGACCGCACGGCTTATTTCTACCAAACTGTATCCAAGAAGAAGAAAATCTATAATTTTACGCTGCGCAGATTGCCTGGCGGCAAGGAGACGCATTATAAGATGATAGTCATCGGCGACCCGCAGGTTACCAATGCCTACAGCCCCTATTATACTTCTCCGAATGATAATC
>CAKQCH010000114.1:0-6648 GCA_934216735.1 uncultured Prevotella sp. | reverse complement strand
GAGGAGACTCGAACTCCCACGACACAATTGTCACTACCCCCTCAAAGTAGCGCGTCTACCAATTCCGCCACCTCTCCGTTCTCAAAAACTCCGTATTCAAAACAGAATTCCTGTTGTTTCAAAATGTTGAGCGGAAAACGGGACTCGGACCCGCGACCCCAACCTTGGCAAGGTTGTGCTCTACCAACTGAGCTATTTCCGCTTATTTCCTAACTTTCATAGGAGCGTTCCTCTGAATGCGGTTGCAAAAGTACTACATTTTTCTGAACCCACCAAATTTTTCAGCGATTTTTTTTCAAAAAAAGTACTTTTTCCTTCATTTTTGGGTAAAAACAGGCATTTTTAGGCAAAAATCGCCCCTTTTCGGGGGCGATTTTGCAGTTTACTTACTAAAAACGTCTTTCCTTAATCCATCCTGTCGCGATAGTCTTCATAGCCAAATTGGCGCAAAATTTCTAAATTTCCATCCAAATGAACGATTCCGATGGCCGGATGAGTGATGCCATTGAAGGTATTTGTCTTCACGGTGGTGTAGTGAAGCATGTCTTCGAAGATGATATTTTCACCAATTTCCAGTTCATGATCAAATTTCCAGAAGCCCATGAAGTCACCACTGAGGCAACTATTGCCTCCTATTCTATATATATGGTCCCCCTCTGGAGCCTTCATCGGGTCGTCTACTTCCAGCGTTTCGGCATTTCTCACGGCTGGCATGTATGGCATTTCGAGGCAATCTGGCATGTGACAGGTGAAACTTGCATTGATAATTGCTGTTCTGATGCCCTTATCCTCTACTACATCTACTACCTGGGTAACCAGCGGACCGGTTTGCCATCCGAAAGCACTACCCGGCTCCATGATGACCTTGAGATGAGGATAACGGGCATGGAATCCCTTTAATATATTAATAAGGTGTAAAACGTCGTAATCCTTTCGGGTCATCAGGTGACCGCCTCCAAAGTTGATCCATTTCAACTGCGGGAACCATTTGGCAAACTTTTCTTCGATGTGCGCCAAGGTACGCTCAAAGACATCTGCCCCACTCTCGCAATGACAATGACAGTGGAAGCCCTCGATATCCGATGGTAAGGTTTCGGGCAGTTTATCTGCCGACACGCCGAATCGGGTTCCCGGAGCGCATGGATTATATAATAAGGTCTCCACCTCGGAATATTCCGGGTTCACTCTCAATCCATACTTGATGGCAGGATTCGCCAGTCGGGCACGCTCATGATATCGCTCATACTGCGAAAGCGAATTGAACGAAAGATGGCTTGAGCATCGGGCTATCTCATCAATCTCGTAATCGGTATAAGCTGGCGAGAATGTATGCGCCGGACTTCCGAACTTCTCGAAAGCCAACTTTGCCTCGCTCAATGAACTCGCCGTGGTAGACTGAATGTACTCTCTGAAGATAGGAAAAGTCTTCCACAAAGCGTATGCCTTGAAGGCAAGAATAATCTCCACATCGGCACGCTCGGCCACACTTTTGATGAGGCTCAGATTACTTCTCAGGCGTTCCTCCTCTAAAACGTAAATTGGGGTGTTTAACCCGCTAAAAGTTGATAAATTCACTCTCATTTCTTGATAAATATTAATTTTATGGTGCAAAGATAGCTTTTTATCCCGATATAATTGCAGGTTTGCGAAATTTTTAATACTTTTGCAGTATAAAATGCATTTTGACGATGAAATTAGCAATAATGACCAAGTCCACATTCTTTGTGGAGGAAGACAAAATACTAACCTCGTTGTTCGACGAGGGCATGGACAACCTGCATCTTTTCAAGCCAGGTTCTTCGCCCATGTACTCTGAGCGCTTGCTCACTTTATTGCCAGAAGACTACCGGCGCAAGGTGACGGTTCACGACCATTATTACCTCAAGCAAGAATATGACTTGGCGGGAATACACATCGATGATCCGCTTGCTCCTGTTCCAGATGGCTATAAGGGCAAGTACAGTCGTACCTGTACCGATCTTTCCATGCTGAAGGAGTTGAAGAAGAAGTCGAACTATGTTTTCCTGAAGAACATCTTCGACTGCATTGAGTTCAAGGACGAGAAATCTTCCTTCTCCCAGCAACAGCTGGAGATGGCTGCCAAGGCAGGACTCATCGACAAGAAGGTGTATGCCCTGGGAGGCATGAGTCTGGAAAATCTCAAAGCGGCAAAGGATTTAGGATTCGGTGGAGTCGTAATCTGTGGCGACATCTGGAACCGATTCGACATCCACAACGAGACCGACTTCAAGGAGCTCATCCAGCACTTCGAAAGATTGAGAAAAGCAATCAGTTAAAATAAGATAAGAAGAAAGAAATATATCATAACTATTAATACACGTAAACACTAAAGGAAAAATGAGTGACAAGAACTCTTATTTGGTATTCTCAGGTACTAACTCGAGATACCTTGCAGAGAAAATCTGCGCTAGTTTAGGTTGCCCACTGGGTAATTTGGTAGTAACCAAGTTCTCTGATGGTGAGTTTGGAGTTTCTTTCGAGGAATCTATCCGCGGCCGCGACGTATTCCTCGTACAGAGCACCTTCCCTAATTCAGACAACTTGATGGAGCTGCTCTTGATGATTGATGCTGCCAAGCGTGCATCTGCCCGTCACATTATCGCTGTTGTGCCTTACTTCGGTTGGGCTCGCCAGGACCGTAAGGACAAGCCACGTGTCAGCATCGGTGCGAAATTGGTTGCCGACTTGCTCAGCGTAGCAGGTATCGACCGCCTCATCACCATGGATCTCCATGCTGATCAGATTCAGGGCTTCTTCGATGTTCCAGTAGATCACCTCTATGCATCTGGTGTCATCCTGCCTTACTTGCAGAGCTTGCGTCTCAAGGATATGGTAATTGCTTCTCCAGACGTAGGTGGTTCTAAGCGTGCCAATACTTATGCTAAGTACTTTGGTTGCCCTCTCGTACTTTGCAACAAGACTCGTGCCCGTGCCAATGTGGTTGCCAGCATGCAGATTATTGGCGATGTCAAGGACAAGAACGTTGTCATCATCGACGACATGGTTGATACAGCAGGTACTATCACCAAGGCTGCTGATATCATGAAGCAGGCTGGTGCCAAGACCGTTCGCGCCTGTGCTTCTCACTGTGTAATGAGTGGTCCTGCTTCAGAACGCGTACAGAATTCCGCTCTCGAGGAGATTGTTTTCACAGATTCAATCCCTTACACCAAGCGTTGCGACAAGGTTAAGCAGCTCACTATCGCTGATATGTTTGCTGAGACCATCCGCCGCGTAGAAGACAACGAGAGTATTTCTTCTCAGTATCTCGTATAATACATATATAAAAGGACAGGATTTCTAAGTTGTTGAAATCCTGTCCTTTTATGATATAACCAATCCCCCATTATGAAAACATTATTAAAACTCTTTATCGGATTTTTCTTTATTCTTTATGCCCTTTTAGGTTTAATATTTTGCTTTGATTCTCCTGACACTCTTACCAATATCGAACTCTTAGTTGGCTATATTGTCATATTGTGTGGAATTTATTACATTATCAAAAAAAGTAAGAAATAAAAAATCCCACACCTCCTTGCGAGATGTGGGATTAAATATATGATGCGAATAGAAATCCGCTATCCTATTAGTTCAACCACTTAACGTAGCAGAAGTCCTGACGATGTGGCAATTTGTCGTTCTTAGGATACATACGAACGCCTGTCTTGAATGAACCAGCATTGATTGGCTCAATCTCAGCCTCGAATGTGAAGTTGTTGCCCTCGTGACCAACCATCTTGAATGGATAAACAGCATAAATCTGCTTGCCATCCTCTGGCTGATCCTTCAATACAACAAGCTCCAAGCCTACTGCATCATTCAAGCCCTGCTCGTCAATAACATACTGAACCTTGATTTTCTGACCAGTTTCAGCAGCCATCAACTTGCTATCATCCTTAGATACAACGTGGATACCATCCCAACGCTCAGCAACGCTTTCCTTCCAGAGTGCAATCTCCTTAGCCAAAGCATTGTCGTTAGCGCTCAACTTCTTGAAGCGGGCTGCCTCCTTGTTGTAGAACTTATCATAGTAGTCATCCAACTGACGCTTCATTGTATAGTGAGGAGCGATAGTAGCGATAGAGTTCTTTACTACCTGAATCCACTCCTTGCTGAAGCCTTCCTTGTTCTTGTTGTAGTACATTGGGATGATGTCGTTCTCCAAGAGGTTGTAGATAGTAGCAGCATCGAGCTGATCCTGGTAACCCTGGTTCTGGTATGTACGCTTCTCAGGAAGAGCCCAACCAGCACCCTCGCGGTAACCTTCTACCCACCAACCATCAAGTACAGAGAGGTTGACAACACCGTTCATCTCAGCCTTCTCGCCAGATGTACCAGAAGCCTCCAATGGACGTGTAGGAGTATTCATCCAGATATCAACACCTGAAACCAGGCGACGAGCCAAAGTCATATCGTAGTCCTCGAGGAAGATAATCTTGCCAAGGAACTCAGGACGCTGGCTGATTTCGAAGATTCTCTTAATCAAGCCCTGACCAGCACCATCAGCTGGATGAGCCTTACCAGAGAAGAAGAACAATACTGGGTGCTCTGGGTCGTTAACGATCTTAGCCAAGCGATCCAAGTCGGTGAAGAGCAAGTGAGCACGCTTGTAAGTAGCGAAACGACGGCAGAAGCCAATCATCAAAGCGTTAGGGTTGATACGCTCGAGCAAAGATACGACACGAGCAGGATCACCCTGGTTCTTCAACCATGTCTGTGTAAACTTCTCACGGATGTAAGCTACGAGCTTCTTCTTCAATGTCATACGGGTATTCCAGATTTCTGCATCTGAAACATTGTAGATGGCATGCCAGATTTCCTCGTTGCTCTGGTCGTTCATGAAGTTCTTGTCGAAATATGTATCATAGAGCTTACGCCACTCTGTTGCTGTCCAAGTTGGGAAGTGAACACCATTGGTTACATAACCTACGTGGTTCTCCTCTGGGAAGTAACCCTTCCAGATGTTAGAGAACATCTGCTGGCTTACCCAACCATGGAGCTTACTTACGCCGTTAACCTCCTGGCAAGTGTTGCAAGCAAAGGTAGAGAGACAGAAACGCTCGTTGTGATCGTCTGCATTCTCACGACCCATACCGATGAACTCATCCCAAGAGATGCCGAGGCGCTGTGGATAGCCACCCATGTACTTACCGAAGAGAGCCTCGTCGAAGTAGTCGTGACCAGCTGGCACTGGAGTGTGAACAGTATAGAGAGAAGAAGCGCGAACCAACTCGAGAGCCTGGTTGAAGTTCAAGCCATCCTCCTCGATGTAATCGCAGAGACGCTGCAGGTTGCAGAGAGCAGCATGCCCCTCGTTGCAGTGATAAATATCCTTCTTGATACCAAGTTTCTTCAATGTCAGGATACCGCCGATACCCAACAGGATTTCTTGCTTCAGGCGATTCTCCCAGTCACCACCATAGAGAGAGTGAGTGATAGGACGGTCGAACTCTGAGTTCATATCATTATCTGTATCCAGGAGATACAACTTGATACGACCTACGTTCATCTGCCATACATAAGCGTGAACCTGATAGTTCATATAAGGCACATCGATGACAATAGGATTGCCATTCTCGTCCAGAACGCGCTCCAAAGGAAGAGAATTGAAGTTCTGAGCATCATAATTGGCAATCTGCTGACCATCCATGCTCAAAGACTGCTTGAAATAACCATATCTGTAGAGGAAACCAACGCCACACATATCTACGTTGCTATCAGAAGCCTCCTTCATATAGTCACCAGCAAGCATACCGAGACCACCAGAGTAGATTTTAACCACCTGGTTGATACCATACTCCATGCAGAAGTAAGCTACAGATGGGCGCTTAGCATCAGGCTTCACATCCATATACTTGCGGAACATCTTATAGACGTTCTTTACCTTAGCCATTGTCTCCTTATCCTTAACAATAGCCTCCTTGCGGTCGTAGCTCAAACGCTCCAAGAGCAATACTGGGTTAGCATTGCACTTCTCGTACAAGTCAGGATCAAGACTCTTGAACAGGTCACGACCCTCATAGTTCCATGCCCACCACATGTTGTGAGCAATCTCATCCAAGCACTTCAACTCTTTAGGAAGGCTTGACTTAATGGTTGTCTCCTTCCATTGAGGAGCATTAGCATAGTCTGCTTTAATTTTCATTGTGTTTCGATTTATAAAGTATTAATTTTCTCTAATTGTTATATCGTGATTTCTCACTATAAAGAGAGATATTTCTTATTTCTTCATACGTGCCTCTGCCTTGCGCAAAGCGAAATCGTAGGCATCATAATAGTACTCAATGAAGTGCTTCCACAAAGCCTTCTCCGAAAGCTTCTCGGCATTCTTGCGGCACTTGTTCACCTGAGTCTTGGTGAAGCCTGAGTACTTAGCCACTGTATCCTTGATGGCATCAGCCACCTCTGAATAATTGTAGTCAGTGCGCTTGATTACCTTCACACCATCCTCAATCTCGCTGTAGCTTCCCTTCTCTGAGTTTGCCCAAAGACCGAAGCCAGCCAAATCGGTTGTGATACAAGGTACCTTGAACGCCACTGCCTCCAATGGGGTGTAGCCCCATGGCTCATAATAAGAAGGATAGATGCAGAGGTCATTACCCAATACTACATCATAGTAACTCTTGT
>CAKQCH010000113.1:0-7100 GCA_934216735.1 uncultured Prevotella sp. | reverse complement strand
TTAACGGAACATTCTTGCTTCACGGATTACGCACGGAATTTAAACGGATTTGGCCTTACGGCCATTGGGCTAGCGCCATAATCATAGGACTATTGCTGTAGCTATGAGTCTCTATGTTCCAGCTTTAGGGGGTATCGCCACGACCGCCAGGTCGAGTTTCCGTTTAAAATCCGTGAGTAATCCGAGGAAGGCGGTTAAGGTTCCGTTTATTCCGCGTAATCCGATGAATAATGACACACCCTCCTTTTTTATATCCACTAAGTGGATTTTATCTGATGACCTTCACTTCACCATTCTTCGCAATCTTTACGATGCTGGATGGCTGGTGAGGCTTGTGCTCCTGGCGACGGGTCCAGCATACGTAATCCACGGCATTCAAAATTTCTTCGGAAATATCGCGGTAGTTCTGGGCTGCAGGCTCGCCACTTACATTGGCACTCGTGCTCACGATAGGCTTCTGGAAACGGTAGCAGAGCTGCTTGCTGAACTCCTCGTAAGTTACTCGCATCGCCAGACTGCCATCCTCGGCTACCAGGTTATGCGCCACACCATTGGCATCATCCAGGATGATGGTGGTAGGCTTCACCGGCATCGCTGCATCAATGAAATCCCACGCCACCTGAGGCACGTTGCGGAAATAACGCGCCATGCGGTCGGCAGAATCAATGAGACAAATCAGCGCCTTGGAATCATCACGCTTCTTAATCTCGTACACCTTCTTCACAGCCTCCGGATTGGTGGCATCACAACCGATGCCCCAAACGGTATCTGTAGGATAGAGAATCACTCCACCCTTTCGCATGCATTCCACTGCATTCTTAATATCTTCTTCTCTGGTCATATTACTATGAATTAAAAATTATCTTCATCTCCCTTCTGGCACTCATAATAGGCGATGTCCTTCATGCCGTTGAGGAAGGCGGCGGCATCCATGCGCTTCTTGCCCGAAAGCTGGAGCTCCTGGATGTTGAGCCAATTATCAAGACACGCTACCTGCAACTTCTTCTCAAAAATTCTCAAAGAACCTACCGGCGCAGCACCACGATGTTCATCCGACTTCTGGGTCTTGAAAATCTTTAATACCTGAACCTTCTCCACACTCTTCTTCTTCGAAGGATGAGACGTAGCCTCTGGCATCTCGCCATCCGTATCCTCGAAGATTACCACTGGAGCCTTCTTCTTGATCTCCGTCCAGGCACCAGGATATGGCGAAAGACCACGCACGAAATCGTGTACCTGCTTGGCTGGCTTGTGGAAATCGATGCGACAGGTGTCCTTGAAAATCTTTGGGGCTGATTTCAGCTCCACGCCCTCGCCCATCAGTTCTTCCTGGGCAATGGATGCAATGTTGCCGTCAGCTGCCATCAGGGCATCGATGGTTTCCAGTGCCAGTTCGGCACCCAGATGCATCAGGCCATCATAGACATACTCCACATTGGCTTCATCAGGAATAGGGAATTGCTTCTGCATGATGATGCGACCGGTATCGATGTCGTGGTCTAGGAAGAAGGTGGTGACACCCGTCTCCTTCTCGCCGTTGATTACTGCCCAGTTGATTGGAGCTGCACCACGATACTGTGGCAACAGGGCGGCATGCACATTGAAGGTGCCATACTTAGGCATCGCCCATACCACCTCAGGCAGCATGCGGAAGGCTACTACTACCTGCAAATCGGCCTGATAGCTGCGCAACTGCTCCACAAACTCAGGGTCTTTCATCTTCACAGGCTGCAACACTGGCAGGCCCTGCGAAAGCGCATACTGCTTCACCTGAGATGGCTGCAGGGTGTCCTGATGTCTGCCAACTGGCTTATCGGGCTGCGTAACCACAGCCACCACGTTATATCCGCCCTCTACCAGGCGCTTGAGGGATTCCACCGCAAACTCCGGGGTTCCCATGAATATGATTCTTAAATCTTTCTTCTCCATTTTACAAAAAATTATTCTGCCGACATATCCGCCACAATCTTGCGATATACCTCGTAAATCTTGGTGCGACTGATATAGCCCTTCAGCACGCCGTTGACATCTATCACTGGCAGCTGGGCGGCATCGGTTTTATCAAACTTATCCATCACCTCGTCCATGCGCTCGTTCTCGCCCAGGGTTGCCGACGGCTGAATCATCAGCTGGCTCACCTTGAAGTGATTATACAGTTCCGTACGGAAGATGATGTGGCGCAGACGGGTGATATCTATCACGCCCTTCAGCACACCGGCATCATCCAACACCGGAACAAAGTTGTTGTTACTTCTTGAAATCTCGCTCACCAGCTTGCTCATCGGCAGATCGGGACTGATAGGATGGTAATCCTTCTCAACCATGCTCTGCATGCTCATCAGCGTAAGCGCCGAACGATCTACATGGTGGGTGAGCAACTTGCCCTCCCTTGCCAATCGAAGGGCGTAGATGCTGTGGCTCTCGAAGATGCTGATGGTGAGCAGCGAAGAGATGCACACAATCATCAGCGGCATGAAGAGCTGATAGCCGCCCGTGAGTTCGGCGATGAGGAAGATGCCCGTAAGCGGTGCATGCATCACGCCCGTAATGAGGCCTGCCATGCCCATGAGCGCAAAATTCTGCTCCGGCACATTCACGCCCACCTGATAAACATTCCACAGGCGGGCAAAGAGGAAGCCTGCAAAACCGCCGATAAAAAGCGAAGGCGCAAAGGTTCCACCGCAACCGCCACTACCATTGGTTGCCGATGTGGCAAATACCTTGGTAAAGGTGACCAGCGCTATGTAGAAGATGAGCAGATTGTCCTGACCCGAAAACAGCGAACGGTTCATCACCTGCCCCCACTCTGCCTCGTTGCTGCCCTTGAGCAGGATGTTGACGGCAGAATAGCCCTCGCCGTAAAGCGAAGGGAAGAAGAAGATGAGCGTGCTGAGGATGAGTCCACCAAACAGCAGCTTGGCATAGGGATACTGGCTCAACTTGCCGAAGAATCCCTCGCAGACGGACATGGTGCGCATGAAATACAGACTCACCAGTCCGCAGAAAACACCCAGCAGAATGCACGCCGGGGTGCGGTCAAGCTCCCATGGGTTGGTAAGGGTGAAATCGAACAGCGAACTGTCGCCACTGAATATATAGGTGAAACAGGTGGCTGTGACGCACGAAATCAAGATTGGCAAGAGCGATGCCATGCTCAGATCTACCATCAGCACCTCGAGGGTGAACACCAGTCCGGCTATCGGCGCCTTGAACACGCCCGCAATGGCGGCACTGGCTCCACATCCCACCAGCAGCATCATGGTCTTCTTGTCCATGCGGAAAATCTGTCCCAGATTGGACCCGATGGCAGAACCGGTGAGCACGATAGGTGCCTCGGCTCCCACGGAACCACCGAAACCGATGGTGATGCCTGATGCCACCACCGACGACCAGCAGTTGTGCCCCTTGAGTCGGGAGTTCTTGGTGGAGATGGCGTAAAGTACTCTTGTGATACCATGCGAGATATTGTCGCGCACCACATACTTGATGAACAGCGACGTGAGGTAGATGCCCACGATAGGGAACAGCAGGAAGAGCAGATTGTACGTGCCCTGCTGGAATCCGGAGGTGAGCAGATACTGTATCTCGTGTACGATGGCATGCAAGAAGAAGCCTGCCACCGAAGCGAGCAGACCGATGAGGAAGGCGAGAATCAGGGTCATCTGCTTGTCAGAGATGTGTTTCTTCTGCCAGGCAACCAGCTTCGCCACCCTGCTTTGTTTGTATCCTGTTAACTCTTCATCCATCATTCTCTTGATATTTAGAATTCCGATGTAAAGTGGAACTTGATGTGCTCAAAATCCTGCTGAGCCATGCTCAATACGTAGCCTGAATCGGCGAGGAACACATCGCGGCCCTCGATATCCTTGGCCATATACTGGTACTTGCGCTTCTTGAAGTTCTCCAGTTCCTTCTCATCGTCGGCCTCAATCCAGCATGCCTTGTGCAGGTGAACAGGCTCCCAGCGGCACTTGGCGTTGTACTCGTTCTCCAGACGATACTGGATAACCTCGAACTGAAGCTGACCCACGGTACCCACGATGCGGCGACCGTTGAACTGGTTGACGAACAACTGAGCCACACCCTCGTTCATGAGCTGCTCCAATCCCTTTTGGAACTGCTTGCTCTTCATTGGGTCATCGTTCTCGATGTACTTGAAGAGGAGTGGTGAGAACGATGGCAATCCACGGAAGTGAATCTTCTCGCCCTCGGTAAGGGTATCGCCAATCTTGAAGATGCCGTTATCCGGCAAACCTACGATGTCGCCTGGATAGGCCTCGTCGATGGTGCTCTTGCGCTGCGCCATAAACTGGGTTGGCGAAGAAAAACGCACGGTCTTGTCGAGTCGCACGTGGTAGTAAGGCTGATTGCGCACAAACTTACCTGAGCAGATTTTGCAGAATGCGATGCAGGAACGGTGGTTTGGGTCGATATTGGCGGTAATCTTGAAGATGAAACCAGTGAACTTAGGCTCCTCAGGCTCCACCATGCGCTCCTCCGACTTGGTTGGCTTTGGAGATGGAGCTATCTGCACGAAGCAGTCCAGAAGCTCCTGCACACCGAAGTTGTTCAACGCCGATCCGAAGAACACTGGGGCTACTTCGGCAGAGCGATAGGTTTCCACATCAAACTCAGGATAAACGCCATCAACCAGTTCCAGTTCCTCGCGCAACTGGCTTGCCTCACGCTCGCCTACTCGCTCATCGAGTTCCTTTGACTGGATATCCACCTCTACCTTCTCGGTGACACGCTGCTTGTTAGGTGTGAAAAGGTTGAGCTGGTGCTCATAGATATTGTAAACACCCTTGAATCGGGCGCCCTGACCGATAGGCCAAGACAATGGGCGAACGGAAATCTTCAATTCTTCTTCCAACTCATCGAGTACATCGAATGGGTCGCGTCCCTCACGGTCCATCTTGTTGATGAAGATGATAACCGGAGTATTGCGCATGCGGCACACCTCCATCAGTTTGCGGGTCTGTGCCTCCACACCCTTGGCTGAATCCACCACGATGATGGCAGAATCCACGGCGGTGAGGGTACGGTAGGTATCCTCGCAGAAGTCCTGGTGACCTGGAGTATCGAGGATATTCACCTTGTAAGGTTCTCCGGTCTGTCCATCTGGCAGGTAATCGAACTCCATTACGGAAGTAGAAACTGAGATACCACGCTGTTTCTCGATATCCATCCAGTCGGAAGTAGCAGTTTTACGAATCTTATTATTTTTAACGGCACCAGCCACCTGAATCTGTCCACCGAAGAGCAGGAACTTCTCGGTCAAAGTTGTCTTACCGGCATCAGGGTGCGAAATGATGGCAAATGTTCTTCTTCTTTCAATCTCTTTCATCTGTTATATATCGTTATATATATATTATAATGTATATACTAAAAATTAATCACTAAAAAATAATCACTAATCACTAAAAACTAATCACTACGCGTCGTCGTCCTCGAACTTCAGTCCTTCGGTGCGGTCCTTGATGTAGTAATCGCTCAGGAGGCCGATGAAGACGGTGATTTCCTTGATGGCACGCTCGGTTTCGGGAGTAATCTCCTTTTTCTGCAGGCGCAGCATCATCACGCCATAGAGGGCATCGAGGCAGGTTTCAATCTCGTTGAGTTCCTTGTCGCCACGGTTGCGCAGCTCAACGATGAACGGCAACACCTTGTAGTATTCGGCGTTGTAGATAGGGAACTTGCTGCTCTGGAGCAATCGGGCATGGAGGTCGATGACATCCTGCAGGAGTACGCGGTTGATATCGAGATGACCATACTCACGCTTTCCCTCCTCGTTCATCATGCGGATGAGGTTGCCGAACCAGTCGAGCTCCTCATCTTTCTGCTCGGGAGTGAAATTGAATCTTTCGATGTAATTCTTCTTGATGACAGGCAGCGAGCATCCGTAGGCACGGATGATATCCTCTATCTGCCACATATATAAGAGGTATTCTGCAATACTCGTCTTTCTTAATTCTTGTGCTACAAACATATTTACTTTGAAGTTTGAACTATAAACTTTTAACTATCAACTTTTAACTCTAAGATTAAAAGCCTGGAAGGTGGTACAGATTGAAAACTGTGCCGAAGAGGGCGATGACAGAGAAGATGATGACCACGCTTCCTATCACCTTATTAATAATAAGGATGCCGTTGGTATCAAACTTTCCCCTCACCTTATCGATGAGCCAGGTGAGACCGAACCACCAGAGCAGGGCGCCGAAGACTATGCTGAGATAGCCCACACCCATTTCGAGCGGCATATCGGGCACCACGAAGGCAAACTGGGCAAAGGTGGCCATGAAGAGGAACACGATGAGCGGATTGCTCAGCGTTACCAGGAAAGCCGTGATGGCATTGTGCGTAAGAGTGCCCTGCTTGTTGCTGCTCTGGTGCATGTTCTTGGTAGGATTGCTCTTGAAGCAATAGATGCCGAAGATGAGGAGCATCACGCTGCCGAGAATCTGGAGGATGAACTTGTTCTGCGAATTGTTCACGAAATCCATCACGAAGCTCATACCCAAGCCCGTGAAAAGCGCATAGACGATGTCGCTGCAAGCTGCACCGATACCCGTCACGAAACCATACCATCGCCCCTTGTTCAAGGTTCGCTGAATACAAAGGATGCCCACCGGACCCATCGGGGCCGAGGCAATCACACCGATAAGAATTCCCTTGAAAACAAAGTCAAGGATGTTAAACTCTATTGGAAATGCTAAATTCATTTTCTCTATTCCATTTTGCCAGTATCCCAACCGACTAAAAATACAAAATCTAATAACAGCGGGCAAAGTTACAAAAAATCGGGCACATCTAGTAATTTTTTGGGTTAAACTTTCATTTTCTCCCCTCTTTTTTTCAGAAGAAGTAAGTTTTATTTGATTTCGGTTAAAAAAAAAGAATAAATTATACTTTTTTATACAAGAAATATCTACTATTTCAAAACTATTTCTTATCTTTGCAGAGAATTATAATTAAAAAGCTTTCGCAAGTGGCATTCCATCGTCGCAAGTGGCATCCCATCGTCGCAAGTGGCATCCCACCGTAGCAAGTGGCATCCCACCGTCCCCGAAGGGGGCGAATGTGAATAACCGCAGGTGAAA
>CAKQCH010000112.1:0-7119 GCA_934216735.1 uncultured Prevotella sp. | reverse complement strand
CAATGGCCAACCTGGGTTCTGGTAAACTACAGATGTAGTAAGATCGGTCTGGTCACCCGCTGCAGTCTGACGGAATACGCTCTGTGCGATAGGAGACAGATAGTGAGCAGGTGTAAAGTGATAACCATCAAATACCTGGTTGTTAACCTTGGAAATCTGGTATGGACGGATATAGTCGCCACTAATGGTCTTATCACTCATATTACCCTTACCTCCTTCAACATCTACCTTTACAAGGTTGGTTGTGCCATCGAGCCATGTACCCTCGTAAACAGTACTCCAGTACTTCATACCTTCAATCTGATAACCGTTCACCTGGTCGCAAGCACGCCAGCGGATCAAGTCCTCCCAGCGAGAAGCCTCACCGATGAACTCATCACGACGCTCACGACGGATGTTGTAGGTAGTAGCATCAACCAACTGACCGTGAGAGTAAGCACCGAAGTCCCACTTAGCCTCCTCCTGCATGTTGGTAGCAGCGATGGTCTTGTTGTAGTCAGGATCTACCTTAGCACGGGTGCGGAGTGCACGCCAGTACTTATCAGCCGTAGCATCGATGCTATTGTTTTTCAACCAGGAAGCCTCCATGTAGTTGAGGAGAGCCTCTGTGCCACGGAATACGATGCTACCACTCTCGCCGTAGTCGTGATTGAGTCCCTGCCGGGAATCATAGTTTTTACCCTTCTTCACAGCGAAACCTGTCACCATACGAGTCTCGTTGTTGCCCTTTACTGTCCATGAGAGGTCGGTTGGAACAGCACCCTCACTGGTGTAGTTCTCGATAGATCCATCCATCTTGGTGAAGAGCTGGATGCGAGAATCGCGATTCTGCAAGGTAGCCTTCACACCCTGGTTTTCCCAAGTTGGGTCGTAGCCTGAGCCGGCAGCGTAGATAGGCAAACCATTGCGCATGAGGAATGAGTTGACGAGGCCACGTGTCCAACCAGTACCACCGCCATTGCGCTGCAACTGCATCTGCACGTTGTGGGTAACGTTAGCCTTTGACTTATCAAAAGCACGATACATCAACACCTCGCTATAGCCGCTCATATCCTTGTCACAGAACATGGTGTAGTAAGGATTGATACTTGCCAAGCTTGCATTCTGACCCTCTGGAGTATCCGTATTCTCTACGAGGT
Organism: uncultured Prevotella sp.; assembly: GCA_934216735.1. Lineage (GTDB taxonomy): Bacteria > Bacteroidota > Bacteroidia > Bacteroidales > Bacteroidaceae > Prevotella. Next base: position 5,980 of record CAKQCH010000112.1, on the reverse strand, counting down.
TGTCAACGAGCTTATCACCCAACTCCTTGGAAGACTTCATAGCCTCTTCGAGGAAGTGGTTGATGGAAGAATCGATGTTAAATCCCTGGATATCCTCAGCCTTGCCTGGCCAACCTGGACCATCTGGCACAAATGCTGTACCCTTGTGATACTTCTCCCATGTAGCCTCGAAGAGAGATGCACGAGAACGGAGCAGAAGGGCTGCATCGCGAGAGATGCGGTTCTTGCCACCAGGAGCAGACTCCATCAGCAGGCCGAGCGCCTTGTCAAGGTCGTCGAGAATCTGCTGAGCTACCTTATAACGTGGCTGGCGCTTTGAAGCCTCAACAAGAGTTTCCTTGTCATCAGGAAGCGCAGTGAGCACGATAGGGAAATCACCCAAAGACTGCAACTTGTCCAAATAAAGGTAAGCACGGAGGAAGTATGCCTCACCAATGTAGTGGCGTACCTGAGCCTCAGCACCACTAATCTGCTTAGCCTCGAACTTTGGCAATACCTGATCCAGGAAATAGTTCACCGAGCGGATATTACCGAAATCCCAAGCACCACCACTCTGACCTACTTTCCAGTTTCCAGGAACCCAACGGCTAGAATAACCGGTTCCCGCCTGGTTATCGGTATCGTTATCGTAAGCAAAGGTACTCATACCATATTTACCCGGTTCAATACTTGTCAATACACCATAGAGATTCACGGTGTAGGCAGCCAGGTCGTCTGCGCTAGTAAAGAAAGACGCAGGTGTCACGTTGCTCTCAGGCTCCTTGTCAAGATAGTCATCGCAACTTGTCAGACCGAGCGTCGCGCCCAATAAGAGCATTGAAATATATTTAATTTTCATAAATTGTTTCCTTTCTATAATCTAAATGATAAGTTAGAATGTTACACTAAGACCGAATGAGAATGTCTTTGACAATGGATATGCCTTACCAATCTCATGACCATAACCTGCTCCGATCAGCTCTGGATCACCAGCCTCTGTGAAGTTAGTGATAGTAAAGAGGTTCTCACCAGATACGAAGAAGCGAAGATTCTCAATATAAGCCTTGCTTGTGATTGACTTTGGCAAGGTGTAACCGATGGTGAGGTTCTTCAAACGGCCATAAGCTGCATTCTGCAAATAACGGGTCTGAGTCTGGATGTTGCGGCCACCACCCCAGTCTGCACGTGGATAGTATGCACCCTTGTTATCCTCACGCCAGTAATCCTCGTGGAACTTGAAGCCGGTAGCCTGCCACTTACCCTGACCGATAGCACCCCAGAATACGGCACCACCTGCTGCGTAGTCACGCTTGAGAGTACCCTGGAAGAATACCTTGATATCAAAGCCCTTCCAAGCTGCATCGAGGTTCAAACCGAAATTATAGCGAGGAGTAGAGTTACCGATGATACGTCTGTCACCTGGCTTATCAGCTGTATTCTCGCCAGTATTAACATAACCATCACCATCGAGGTCGGCATACATGATATCACCTGCAGTCCAGCCACTTCCGAGTGCGCTCTGGTTTACCTTGGCGAGGTGTGCATCCATCTCTTCCTGGCTCTGTGCGATACCGATTGTGGTATAACCCCAGATGTCACCAAGCTTAGCACCTTCGTAGTATGGTGAGCCGAGGTTCTTGGATGGGTTAGGATACTTATCGATGACCACCTGGTTATCACTCAATACGAGAGATGCACCATAGCTTACCTCACCGATTACGTCACGCCAGCCAATCTGGAGATCCCAACCCTTAGATGTCATATCAAGGTTGTTCACCTTTGGAGGATTAGCACCGAGGATAACAGGCAACTCAGGAGCAGGACCTACCATGTCGTATGTCTTGCGCTGATAGTAGCCGAACGATCCAGTAAGGCGGTTATTGAAAGCACCCCAGTCGAGACCGATTTCCCATGTACGGCTCTTCTCCCATGTAAGAGTAGAAGATACGAGACTTGGCTGTGAAGCCTTATTTGGCTTAGCGCCATTGATCAACCAGTTGCTACCCTGGGAAGAGAAGCCGATGGTTGGATAGAAAGGATACCAGTTGTCTGTATTCTGGTTACCCAACTGACCCCAAGAAGCACGGAGCTTCAATGTGTTTACGTAATCAGTCAATGGCTCCCAGAACTTCTCACGGGCAATGTTCCAACCTGCAGAGAATGATGGGAAGAAGTTCCAGCGGTTAGCACGGAGGAAACGTGAAGATCCATCATAACGGAGGTTAGCCTCGAAGAGGTAACGGCCTGCGAAATCGTAATTGATACGACCGAAGAAGCCGGCTGTAGTCCATGAGTTATAAGCACCACCTACACTTGGCTTGGTGGTTGTTGTATCGAGAGTAGGAAGACCAGACATGATACCGTTCTGCTGTGCCTTCATATTGCGCTTGCGGAACCATTCACTCTGGAAACCACCCATCACCTTCATATTGTGCTCACCAAATGAATGGCTGTACTCTGCAAAGAGGTTAGGGTTGAAATAGTTCGACTTGAATGAATACTCATACACACTTGATGTTGCATTGGTATCTACGTATGGATTGTTGTCGCAGTCGTAACCGTATGTGGTCTGCCAGTCACGGTGGTTGAACTCTGTATCAATACGGTAGTTCAGCTCTGCATTGAGAGTCAGGCCCTTTACAGGAGTTGCTACAAATGAAAGCTGCTGAGAAAGACGGTCTGTCTGGTTCTTGGCACGGCCACCATTCTGAAGACGTCCGATGTAAGACTCTGGCAACCAGTTGCCATTAGGATCGGTAGTTGGCAAAATAGGCCAGTAACGGCACATATTGTGGAAGAACACATCTGTACCATTAATCAAATCACCAGGAGAATCGAAGTCATTACGTGAGAAACGGGTATTATAGGTCATGCGCAACCAGTTGGTTATCTGAGCATTAATCTTACCTGTCATGGTATAGCGCTGCATGCTATCATCGCCATGACGGAGAAGACCACCACGGTTGAGATAGTTGCCTGATACATAGTACTGCAAACGATCATCACCACCATTGATACTCAAGGTATGCTCCTGAGAGAAGCTGGTACCAAACTGCTCCTTGAGCCAGTCGGTATTACCAAGAGGCAAGAGTGGCGTATTATCCCAAACCTCCCAACGGTTGTTGCTGTTCTTGAACATCTTCTGCATGGTAGGATCGCTCTGAGCCTTCTTGATCTGCTCGAGCTTCTCATCTGTAAACCAGACACCTGCACCGCTACCAACAGATGCATCGTTCATGTACTTAGCCCATGTGTAAGAGTCCATCATCTCCGGCATATTGAGAGGAGAATCGAAACGGAATGAGTTGTTGTAGTTAATAGAAGTCTTACCCTTCTTACCACTCTTAGTAGTAATAAGGATTACACCACCGGCAGCACGTGAACCGTAGATTGAAGAAGCAGAAGCATCCTTCAACACAGAAATGTTCTCGATGTCCTGTGGGTTGAGTGCGTTCATATCGCCCTCCATGCCGTCGATGAGCACGAGTGGAGATACAGAAGAACCGGCACCGATAGTACCTGTACCACGGATATTAAAAGACTTGGTTGAATTAAGAGTACCACCGCTCTCTGGTATAGAGAAATTCATACCGGCTACTGCACCCTGAAGAGCATCAACTACTGAGTTGACTGGGCGAGCACCGAGAGTCTTGGAATCAACGGTAGAAACGGCACCAGTGAGGTTTACCTTCTTCTGAGTACCGAAACCGACAACAACGACCTCGTTCAAAGTCTTGTTGTCTTCCTGCATGGTTACATTGATGGCACCACCCTTCCATACCATCTCCATTGGCTCGAAACCAATGTAGCTGATACAAACGGTTGCACCATGCTGAACATCAGAAAGCACGAACTTACCATCCAAGTCTGTGATGGTTCCACCCTGCTTTCCCTTAACTGTAACTGTAGCACCAATTACTGGTTCCCCCGTTGGGTCAATAATGGTACCAGTGCATTGTCCGTTCTTGGACTGATTAGTTTCCTGAATACGAGTCACCCCCCCATATGCGTGGGTAGGAGTCATACCAAGAGCCATAATCATAGTACTTACTGTGAATAGTTGTCTAATCATAAGATAGAGTTTAAAAAATTGTTATTTGGTTTCTTGTATATTCAAGTTAGTGCTGCAAATATACTGCTTTTTTCGATATGTATAAAATTTACAAGCAGCAAATATTATCTTTTTAATGTTTTTTAATTAAAATTAGGTCAAACTTATGCAAAAAGGCTCACAAGAAGGGGTTTCTTGTGAGCCTTTGTTGAAATAATGTAAAATTCACACTATTTGCTTATTTATGCGTCATAATGTCGAGCACCATATCATCGGTGGTTCTCATCGCATCGGCACCGATGGAGGTGAGGTTGCGGATGCACTTATCCACATCATCATCCACGATACCCTCGGCAGATGTCACGCACTTGCCTTCCATCGAAAGAAGAGATGAAAGAAGGGCGGTGCTCACACCAGATGAAATCTTCAGGGCACAGCTTGGCTTGGCACCGTCGCAAATCATACCGGTGAGGTTTGCCACCATATTCTTGACGGAATTGCAGATGCGGGTATAATCGCCACCCATCAGATAGGTGATACCGCAACTGCTGCCCGTACTGGCTACCACACAACCGCAAAGTGCTGAAAGCTTGCCCAGGCTCTGCTTGATGTAGATAGCCGTTAAGTGACTGAGCATCAGTGCTCGAATCATCTCTTCCTCGGTATTTTCATTCTCCATGGCATAAACCACCACAGGGTTGGTGGCACAGATGCCCTGGTTGCCACTGCCGCTGTTGCTCATCACCGGAATCATGGCGCCACCCATACGGGCATCGCAGGCAGAAGCAGTGCGGGAGATGATGTGCGAGAAGATGTTATCGCCAAAGATGCCATGACTCAAAGGACGGTCCATCGTCTTGCCCAAGCAATGACCATAATTGCCCTTGATAGACTCCTCGGCAGCCTTCATATTATATTCCTTGGTCTTGAGGATGAAAGAGATTTCATCAAGCGGAGCGGTGGTAGCAAACTCATAGACCATCGGGAAATTGAGCTGGATGTCATCATCAGCCTCATCACCCTTCGCTCCATCACGCTTATCAAAGACCACATCACCATTGCGCTCCACATACACGAAGTTGGTATGAGAACCGGAGATGATGGCTGTGGCCTGTGCATCATCTGCATAGCAGCTCACCTCGATATAGAGTTTATCCACATCTCCCTGCTTCAGCTTGATGTTGATGTCGGCATTCTTGATGAATTGCTTACCCTTCTCCAGACTGTCGGGAGTCAAATCCTTGAGCACCTCGAGTTCATACTCAGGCTTTCCGATGAGAGCACCCAGCGATACGGCGATAGGCAAGCCTATCATACCTGTGCCTGGAATACCCACACCCATCGCATTCTTGAGCATATTAGGACTTAGGAACACCTGGATTCGCTCAGGACGCTTGCCCAGAGTAGTGGCTGCCTGGGCTGTACAGAGAGCCACCGCCATCGGTTCGGTACAACCGATGGCAGGCACTACTTCCTTGTTGACGAGCGCGATGATGCGCTCACGCTTATTTTTCTCTAACATAATATATTATAGGTTTAGTCTTCCAACTGGAACAATGGATCGTCAGGAGTCAACATGGTTGGCTTCTGGTCGAATTCCTTCAAGAGCTTCTCTGAAGCATACTTCTTGTTCACTACCAGGCGGAACATGTACTCGTTGAACCAATCGTTGGTCATGATGAAACAGCCGCTGAAGCCATTGTCAGCACCCCAACTGTTCTCCACCTTCCACTTCACAGGCTTGCCATTGGCATCGAGATCCACGGCACTCAGGGTCATGGCATGGGTAGAACCGCTCTCGAAGGTAGCGATGCGGTCGGCCTTGTTCATTGGGAAAGATGTGTTGAAGAGGCTGGCATAATCGAAGTTGTCGAGTGCCAGATAGCCACGTTTTCTGTCGAGCTGCTTGCCCACATCGTAGCTTGAATACATCTTATGACCATCCTTCAG
>CAKQCH010000111.1:0-7213 GCA_934216735.1 uncultured Prevotella sp. | reverse complement strand
CATCCAAAGAATCCTCATCCAAAGAATCCTCATCCAAAGAATCCTCATCCAAAGAATCCTCATCCAAAGAATCCTCATCCAAAGAATCCTCAAATTCCTATTCTTCCTCATAATCTTCATCATCCTCGTCTTCCCCGCCCGGCAGGAGATCTTCCAGTTTCAGATGTCCCCGAAGGGCCTGTTCGCTCATGAGCTTCTTGAAGGCAAGAACAATATCGCAATAATGATTGAACTTATCGGCTCTTACCGTTTGCCATTTCTTCGGAGAAAGATGATTCCACTCCAAGGGCACAAAACGTTCAAACAGGGGTGCTGAAGCCTGCGTCAGATCCTTTCTTTTGCAGCAGGGAGCCAACGAACCATCACATTTATCTAATTTCTTATATAGCTTTTCCAAGTCCTGGCAGAAGTTTGTCTGACCTTTATCACTATACATATCCCAAACTACCAGCATGCGGAACACAGGATACCAGTCGGATTGGCTTTTTATCAGAAGCTCACCAGTGCTTGGCTTATGATAGACCACCATCTTCAGGATAGCCTCATCCAGCAGCTCCCAGAGTTTCGCCTTGCGCTCTTCGTAAGAAGGTTTCTTCCCCACTGTCTTCATCGCCAGCAGCGCCTCCTCATTACCATGCTTGCCCCACTGCTTCACATCATCCACCCTGCCGTTCATAATCATCAGCACGATGCCCGAAAGCAGCTGGAGCATCTTCTTGCGGGGCACACGCTTATAGAACACCTGGCGGAGGAAATCTACCGGGTCCGCCTTGAACGTGGGATAGAGCGAATAGGGAAAGGCGTGCAGCTGCTGCTCTATGGCATCCAGCTGGTCTTTATAGTCGTAGGTGCCCGTCTGCTTCTTCTTCATGGCGATAGGCGCTTCTACGAAGAAAGAGTGGGCTGCACGCTCACGATAACCGGAACTGGTGATGAATCCCATCTCCGTATATAACTCTTCACCCATGCGATGGATTTCCTCATCGTCTATGAGGTCGAGGTTGTTGAGAATGCGGTTTCTCGTCTGGGTCATCTCACGCGAATAATCGCTTCGCTGTATTTCCATGAAGCTGCTGAGCCTCTCCTTAGCCTCTTCCAGGTTGTCGCACAGCTCAGCCTCCAGCTCTACCCTGGAATCAGCATCAGGTTCTGCCCTGGAATCAGCATTCAGTGAGAGTTGCTCCTGAATGCTGATGATGTCGTTGATGACGCCTTCCAGCATCATGGTACAATCGCTGAAACGGGTCAGCTTGTCGATGGGCAGAATGGGTCCGGAATAGTGCCAGTCGTCATAGATTCCGTCATCATAGATTTCCCTGCGCGCCTGCTCTATCTCCTGCTCGGAGACGTCCACGCGCGCCTCCACAACCAGCTGGAGTCCCGACTTCTCATCGGCTCCCTCCTTGCTGTTGCAGCCCAGGCATCGGGTGCGCAGGTTTCTGCCCTTCCGGGCGATGATGAGGGCTCTTACGTCCTCGCCCTCCAGAGCAGAGACGTAGCCGATAAAAAGCTGCTTGTCGTAAGCCTTCACTGCCAGCATATCAAAGGGGTTGGCGTCATCGGGCACAAGACAGATGGTTCTGCCCTCTGCCTCCTTGGCGTATTCTACCTCACGACCTTTCACGTCGTTGTGGGTAAGACCAACTATATGGAATTTCAGTTTTTTCATTTTATGTTGTTATTATTGTTTTTATGTTGTATTTGTTTAATGTTGCTGTATTGTGTTTGATGTTGTTATAGTCGGGTACAAAAGTACGGCTTTTCGATGAAACCACCAAGCATTCTTGTTTAAAATTCCTAAAAGAGCATCTGGGAGCAGCAGGGAGTAACAGAGAGCAGCAGGGGTTAACAGGGTTAACAGTTAACAGCTGTTTTTCTACCTCCCCCTTGCGTACCTTATTATATTTAAATATATATATACTTATTTTTATATATGTGTGGGAGGTAGAGTATGCATTTTTGGGGTGTTAACTGTTAACCTGTTAACTCTGCCCGATTGATGAGGAGGAAAATGGGAACGGAAGATGAGGGCTAAACAGGCTTTAATAAGGGCCTAAACAAGGGCTCAAATAAGGGCTTTAACGGGTCATAAATGATGGCTTAACGGGTCATAAATGATGACCAAGGCTGGTCATAAATGATGCCTAAGGCCGGTCATCATTTATCGCTAGAAAAAGGACAAGAAAGGCCAAGCTATGACTTCCCAGGCGGAAAACTATGAGTTATGGGGCAGAAAGCTATGAGTTAGATTTTTTAACGTTACATTTTCATCATTTTCCCGGCAAGTTCTCAATAGAAGAACGAATATTTGTTTTTTTTTACGCATTGAAGTGGATTCTTTAACGCATTGAAATGGTTTTCCGTATTTTTTTTGTACCTTTGCGCCCGGATATTAACTATTATTTTTTAGTATAAACGTATAAACAGATAAAACGTATGAATTCAAAATCAGTAGAAAAATTAGCAGCATGCGCCTCAGCGACGCTACTGTTGTGGGTAAGCCTGACGAGTTTCTCGCCTGCAGTTGCCAAAAACGCCGAAGGTTTCACCGAAAGTAATACCGAAAGAAATACTATCGGTACTCTTTCTGAATTAAACCAGATTGAATACGAGAAGCATCTCCTGCCTTCCAACAGCATCAGCGCCGGATGCGGATATTCATGGCTCAGCAACGAAATTCTTACGGCTAACGGCAAAAGCCTGAACAGAACGCCTACGGGCTTCGACGTTACCCTGGAATACGCCCATCTGTGGAATCTGTGGAAGCAGCCGAACGCCTACCGCCGTCCTTTTTATATGGGCTTCTCCATCAATGCTGTGGGCAGCAGAACCAAGGTGGGAATCCCTACTGGCTTCGGCAACGATGCCAACGATGTGATCATGAACTATTTCGTGGGTGCGGGTTACAAAATGGCCTACAAGACGAATAAGCGCTTCATCTGGAATATGGTGCTGAGCCTTGGCTACGCCTGCACAGACGATGATTTCAACACCATGGATGGCTTTGGTGTCTATGCGGAAATGGGATGCGAATACTTGCTCAGCAAGCACTGGTCGGCTGGCGTGAGTTTTGGCGGTATTAGCACCTCTTATAAGCAGCCGGCAGGATGGGACGGCAAATCTAGATTCGGCATCGATCACAATGGCTTGCGCGCAAAGCTGGGGTACTATTTCTAAGTTAACAGCAAATTCAGGCACTTTTACTGGGGATTTGCTACCACAAAATAGCGCAAAAAGGTGGATTTTTGACTAAACAGGGGGTAAAATCTGTTTTTTATATGGAAAAATAATAGAATTTACACCACAAAAAGGCAAACTTTACGAAAAGAAGACACAAAAAGTTTGTACCTTTGCATCAGTTAAAACAAAAAGACGTTGTGAAACGTTTTATCATCATCTTTTACTTATACAAATAAATTATGAAAAAACGAGTTCTCATGGGGATGGGAGCTCGTTTTTCGTTTTTTTAGTACCTTTGCACCCAAGATATTAACTATAACTCAAGTAATAAATGAATAACTGAGCTTTTTAAAGGCAGCGAGGCGATACTCTACCTTATTATTATAGGTAGAATATCGCCTCGTTTCCTTCGTTGAAAAGAAGATCAAGGATGCTCATGTTGGGTTGGAAACCAAATTTCTGCTCATACACCTGATAATAGCGTTTCGACTCGAATTCGGCATCAGGGAGCGGTTTCTTGGGGCGAATGGCTTCGCGGAAATCCTTGATACTTTCAACTTTATGCTTAGTAAAGCTGTTGAATTCTTCACTCTTCACTTTTCGTTCTTCACTTAAAAAGTACTCGTTGGTGATTGAAATCTTGGGACGGATATCCAGAAGTTCTATCATCTTCTCTGTAATCTCCATGTTGAAATCGAAGAGGAACTCGTATTTCTTCTCGTAGAAGGGGCGAATGTCGTCCTGGTAATACTCGAAGAAGGGGCTCTCGCCGTAGGCGGAGAGGAGCGCATTCCAGTGAACATGACGCCAGTTGGCGTGGTCGGAGATGCGGATGTCTTTCATCGCCAGCGACGTGTTGTGGTTCGTGGGGATGGTGAGGGCGAGGGGGCCGTTGGTGGTTGGGATGAGCATGCGGTTGCGATAAGTTTGCTTGATAAAGCTCTCGTGGCGCTCTATCAGGCACTCGTCGTAGCGGTTCAGCTTCTGGTACCACTGAATGGGGCCGAAATAGGTGGAGGATAATAATGCTTTCAAATTTCTAATTTTTAAATTAAGAATTAATAGCTAATAGCTAAAAGCTAAAGCTAAGGACGAGCGATGGAATCGCTCGGAACGGGGCTAGAGGGGGCTAAAATAGCTTATAGGCTTTGCCTATCATCTGATGCTTGTGAACCAGCTGCTCACCGGCAGGCGTCTTTAGGAGATAGAAGCGGCAATCCTTGCAGCCGCAGCGCTTGCAGCACTCCATGGGGATGATGTAGCTCGCCTTGCCGATGCGGAGGGTATCGCCAGGGAGCTTCTCTATTTGCCCGATGAAATATTCTACGATTACTCGCTTGCGGCGATAGCTGAAACCCTGGCTGCTGCTCTGGTTGAAGCCCTGGTTGCGGAGCGGAAGTGCCACGGAATCGGCATAAACCACTATCTCGCCACGATTGAAAAAATCGCAGTCAATCCTATTCACTATCACCCGGTTGCCCTCTTCCAAATGCGGAGGGAGACCCCCGGCGGGCACCGTGAAGACAGTGAATGCATAGGTTCGCACCGCCCATACCAGGAGCAGCGACAAGCCTAAAGCTATTAGGAATTTAACTGCGATTTTCAATCTATCTTTGCTTTCTTGATTTCAAAAACTTCTGTTACTTGATGTTATCTACAAAGTTGAAGAGGCGGTTCCAGCGGATGCCTGAGAAGCCCGGATGGTCAGGACTGTGGCTCCACCAAATGAAGATTGGCTTGCCCACGATGTGATCCTCTGGCACGAAGCCCCAATAGCGGCTGTCGGCTGAGTTGTGGCGGTTGTCACCCATCATCCAGTAGTAATCGAGCTTGAAGGTGTAGCTCTTCGCCAACTTGCCGTTGATGAAGATGTTGCCCTGGCTGTCTACCTTGAGGTCGTTGCCCTCGTAAACCTTGATGCAGCGCTCATATACTGGCAGGTTCTTCAGCGTCAAAGCGATGCTCTTGCCCTTCTTCGGAATCCATACAGGACCATAGTTGTCGCATGTCCAGCCGGTGTAGGCGTTGAGCGGATAGAGGTCGCCGTATCTTGCATCGGTGTTGATGGAGATGCTCTCCACAAGGTTCTTGTTGGCCTTCAGAGCCAGATAAGCCTTCTTGGTGAGTGGAATCACGCCGCTCTGATTATACATCAGCAGGTCTTCGTTGGTGATTCCCAGTTCATCGGCAAGGTCGATAGGGAACTCGCCCTTGAGCTTCATCTTGTAGGTATATTGCACATTATCAGGCTCTTTGTTCGCCTTGCCATTCAGGTAAACGATGCGGTTCTTGATTTGCAGGGTTTGTCCTGGCAAGCCCACGCAGCGCTTTACGTAGTTCTCGCGGCGGTCGGTAGGACGGCTGATGATGTCACCATATTCGCCCGGCATGCTGGCGATGTAGTTGCGTCCGGCAGCATACACCTTTTCGAAGTAGTGGCGCTGCTGCAAAGGGGTCAGCACGCGCACATCCTGCTGCTGTCCGTTCTGCTCCAGGAGCTGGTCACCGATAGAGTAAACCATCTGATAGTAATCATTCGCCTGATAGCGCTCCTCGTTACAGAGGGTGTCGCCGGCAGGATAGTTGAACACCACGATGTCGTTGAGCTTCACGTTGCCCAAACCCTTTACTCGGCGGTAATCCCAGTGAGGCCACTCCACGTAGCTCTTCACGTTGACCAGCGGCATGGTGTGCTGGGTTAATGGCATGGTGAGCGGGGTTTCAGGAATGCGGGGGCCATAGCTTACCTTGCTCACGAAGAGATAGTCGCCCGTGAGGAGACTCTTTTCGAGAGAAGATGATGGAATCACATAGTTCTGGAAGAAGAAGAGGTTGATGAAATAAACCGCTACAAGAGCGAACACCAGCGCATCTACCCAGCTCATGATGAAGCGCACGGGGCCTTCTTCATCCTTCCACCACTGCCAGTGAATCTTCTTGGTGATGTAAACGTCGAAGATGAACGGAACCACGATGAGTCCCAGCCAGCTCTCAACCCATATCAGGAAGAGGAGGTAGAGGGCGAGAACCACTGCGAACTTCGCCCACTGCACCTTCATATTAAGGTTTTGTTTCTGTTTATCAATCATATTTATTAGATTTATTAGAACTTAAATAAATCTGATGTGGTGAGCAAACCGGTATGGTTGGCTGTGAACTCTGCTGCGAGAACGGCTCCCAGGGCGAAGCCCTTGCGTGAGTGGGCACTGTGCTCGATGGTAATCATATCAGCATCTGAATCATACATCACGGCGTGGATTCCCGGAACCTCGCCATCGCGTACGCAGTTGATAACCAGGTCTTCGTCGGTGATGTTAGCATCGCCCTCATCATGATGGCCATCCTCTGTCCAGTATGTTACGCCACGCTTCCAATCCTTCTTTCTATCAATGTTGTCGATGATTTCCTCGGCCAGTGTGATGGCTGTGCCTGATGGCGCATCGAGCTTGTGCACGTGGTGGGTTTCCTGCATGCATACGGAGTACTGTGGGAATCCGTTCATGATCTTTGCCAGATAGCGGTTTACGGCAGAGAAGATGGCTACTCCGATGCTGAAGTTAGACGCCCAGAAGAGGGTCTGCTTTCCGTCGGCGCAGAGTTTCTCCACGTCTTCCTTATGGTCTTTCATCCAACCAGTGGAACCTGAAACCACCTTCACGTTGTGAGAGAAAGCCTTCAGATAGTTGCCGTAGGCGGCAGTAGGGTTAGTAAACTCGATGGCAACATCGGCAGAGCAGAACTCCGGACTGTCGATATCCTCAGGGTTATTCACGTCAATCTTACATACGATTTCGTGGCCACGCTGCAGGGCGATCTCCTCGATCATGTGTCCCATCTTTCCGTAGCCGATCAAAGCTATTTTCATCTTTATCTAAATTTTATTTGTTTTTTACTCATTTCTTATGCAAAAATACACATTTTTCTTCGAAAAACCTTGAAAAATACGGGTTATTATTATAATAAATAGAAAATTTTGGTTATTTTTGCAGTGATTTAGGGCTTTTAGCCTCATTTAGTAACTAAAAAAGAGAAA
>CAKQCH010000110.1:0-7250 GCA_934216735.1 uncultured Prevotella sp. | reverse complement strand
AACAGTGTAGACTTACCCACGTTTGGGAGGCCTACAATACCACATTTTAATGCCATTTTATCTTTAAACGTTTAAATATTTGGTGCAAAGGTACACATTATAAATGAAAGATACAAAGAAATCGTGGAAAATTAACTAAAAAAGGCATCCACAGCCCCCGTGGATGCCTTTATGATAGCATTTTTTAGAGATTCTTTTCGAATTGCTTTAATACATCGCATCGGGTGGTGTATTGATCCACGATTTCCGGATGCTGATGGCTGAACTGGCTCCATTCCATCATCGCCTGATATTGAGCGGATTGTGGTTGTAGAAGCTTCTGCTCTTTCCAGTTGGCATCATAGGTAATCTTAAACCATGGGTCAATACCAATGGATGAGAGGGCATAGAGCGAATGATAGCGAAGCGTGAGATTGCTGCTTTGCTTGCTTACCTTTAAATATTTCTGAGCGATGGCTGCGAAATCGGCTTCGCCTGTGCGGGCACTATCGGCTACACTCTTGCCATAATGGGTAAGATACCAGCAGTCGCCATAGCAGGATGCCTGATAGTAACGAATGCCAAGTTCGTAGGCAAGCTTCTCTCTGGATTCACCTTCACGAGCTACATTGTATTGGCCGATGAGCTGGTTCATTTCCTGGCAGAATTTCCACTTCGGGTTCTCCTTTAGGTGGGCATAACTGCCCTGGATGCCCCACATATCCGAATCATTCACCTTCTGGTGGTTGAACCAGTAAGGTACGGAGTAGCTTCGCTTTTCGGCGTAGAAACTGATGGCCTGGTTGTTGATGAACTTCAGGGATACATCCTTCTGCCAGCGGGCAGCTTCGCCAAAGTTACCCTCGGCAAGATACTTGGTGCCTATCATGTCCTTGAAGAAATCGGCATTGCGATAGAGTGACTGGCAGACGTATTGCTCGAAGGCATCCTGATGAGGAGATGTGATGAAGCGATAGTAATCAGCCAGCTGCTGCGCAGAGAGCGAGTCGAGACGAATGGCGTATTCTGATGAATAAAGATAACGGCTGATGTATTCTTCATCCTGTTGATCCTTGTAGAAGGTTCGCATGTAGGCATCCATCATGCCGTACATCGCAGTGGCCATGCTTTCGTAATTCCTGCCAGCTTCCTGCCGGTTTTCCTTTTTCGCCTTATCTGCCATTGTCTTGAACCGATTGTACAGGGCGCGGTAAGCCACACGCTCCTTCACCTCTACATAGTGAATGTCGGGATTGGTGAAATCACCTTTTTTTAGGCTTTCTCCCTTTGTTCTTGTGCTTTCTCCCTTCGCTCTTGTGCTTTCTCCTTTTGCCATCTCGTTGAGCCATTTGAATTCGCCGACCAGATATTGTGGGTAATTGCTATCCACCTGTACATTTCGGGTAGAAACCAGAAGTCGGATGGCTCTTGCATTGTCTTTCATTCTCTGTGTGCCATCTAACGTAATGGCTTCGGTGCTTTCCTTCCATGCTTCTTGCTGGTAGCCATAAAGGTAATGGAGCATGGCGGTGGCAGAACGCCACAGGCAAGGATTCTGCGTCTTGTTTTCGGCGATGACCTTATTGGCGAAAGTGATGAAGCTGAGGGCCTCTTTCTGGTAGATTACCTTGGCGCCAATCTCCTCAATCCACTCCTTGTCTACCTGGTTTTTGGAGCGACTGTCTATCGTCTGCTGACAGTTGTTTACGAAATCCTGTACCAGATAGGTGAGCATAGCCGAGTTCGGATTCTTGAGATAAGTGCTCTGAATGCCAGCAAGATTGCGATAGTTTCGGGCGAGCACTCTGATGCTTGCCATATCTCCCTGCTCGGCATAGATATCGAGTGCCTGCTGGTGTCGTCCCGTTTTCCACAAAGCCCGGGCATAAATGTTGCGCATCGCCTCTCGCCATGGTGATTTCGGAAGTCGGGAGGCGATGGCATTCCAATAAGTGATGTTCTGCTGGTGGAATCCCTTCATCATGTTGGTACGCATACGGAGCAGGGCATACTGGCTCTTGAGTTGGGTGCCTTTATAAATTTTGGCGGCATTGTTGAGTCGGGTCAGCGATTGCTGTATCTGTAGTCGTTCTTGCTTCGAGGCGTAATTCCAGGCATTGGGATTCAGTTTCTCGCAGGCATCCAGGTAGGCATTCAGGTTTCTCAGGTAAGAAAGCATTCCTGCATCCTTCTTGCTTTGGGCTACTTTCTTAATATACTCCTTGTTCCATCTGTAGAAAGATAAGTTGATGGAGGATGTATTGCCGGCATACTTCTGCCAGTAGCTGGCGATGTCGTAAAGATACGCCGGCGAAGTCTGGTCGCGATTGAATACGCTGAACATATAGTAGTTGTGATCCGAATATTCGGAAACGCAGGCGTTGGCGTGGGTGCTAAATGCTGCTGCCATTACTCCTATGATTAAAAATCTTTTCATAATCTTCTGATTTAAATCGTTTGATATTATCGGTATTGAGGTCGAAGAGAATAACCTCGTTGTTGATGTCTTCATCCTGGTGATTGATGCTTCTTACGGCTTCCATGATGTCGCTCATTTCGGGCTTTCTTATCACGATGCTGTCGCTTGGCAATACGGGGAAATCATCATCAGCATGCATGATGCCTACAAATTTTCCTTCTCTGAAGAGGATACGCCAACTGAAGAGTGGATAAGCGGCAGAAAGCGGCAACGGATAACTGGCCAGATGCTGGATATAGGGAGCCACATCCTTCATATCGAGTATCGGCTTTTGGCAACTAAGCTGTTTTACATCGCCCGTATTATACATCATCAGTATGCCTCTATCCACAGGGGGTGGAGTCATCGAGAGCTGGTGTAACCGGATGGTAGCAGACAGCTTTATCTGCTTGACTTTGGCTTTCACTCTTAGTTTTTCGAGAAAATCGAAGTAAGCCTTTTGGGTTGATGCCGTCCAGTCGCAGTCAATCTGAATCTCTTTTACTCCCTTGATGTCGTTGGCTTCGTTCATCTGAAGGATGCGAAGAAGAATTTTATCGGCTAGGTTTTCCAATCCTTCTTTAGGGAGAGTTTTCAGGCAACTGTTGACGATATAGACTACGGGGATGATTTCTATGTCTTCCGGTATCAGAGATCCATTCTTGTTTCTGTTTCCATCTTCTTCAAGGTTATTGAAATGCAGGGTGGCGTTGGGCATGATTTCCCCTTCTGCATCCTTTACCACGTCGAAGTATCTCACGTAGAGTCGCTCAATGTGGTGTTTTCGGATGAAGTTCATCTTGTTGCTGTCCAGTTGCCATGTTGTGCTCCAATAGTAGACGGAACGGAGGCTTTTCTCTGCTTTATCTTGTGAGCAGGAAGTGAAGCCGATGGTTGCGGATAAGGCAAGCAGCAAGAATACCAGTGTTATATGATTCCATATTCTCCTCATCATTGGTGATTTCAAATTTCTTCTTATTATTCCCCTAATCCCCCTTTTTTGTTTCCTTAAGGGAAAATTTATGTTCCCTTAAGTGAAACTCGGCGTTTCCTTAAGGAAACAGAATTCTTTCTCTAACATAAAAGGTCTCGAATCATATTCCCTGTATTGGGAAAATAAAACGAGACCTTTTATTATATATGACGATACTTTTCCCTCATGATAGTGCATGATGGTATTTATCCTTCGATTACTCCTTTCCATAACCCGTGAAGGTTGCAGTATTCGCGAGCCGTAACATCCTTGGCTTCTGCGTTGGTCAGGAAGATAGCTTCAGGCTTTTCGCCTGGCTTCAACTCGTGACGAAGCACATCGGTAGGGGTGAGCAACTCTATCCATTGGATGTAATGCTCTGGAAGCATCGGATGCTCCACGCTTCCTACGGTTACACGATAGCCGCCTTCTATAGGTTCTATCACTGGCACATGCTTCTCTCTGGCACCATCGCTGGTGTTCTCCTTCATGAGCTTCATCGGCTCACCGCAGCAACTGAGCACGGCTCCCTTGTTTACTACTTCTACCACGTTGCCACAAATCTGGCAGCGGTAGATTTCTCTAATCTTAGTCATATTTGTTCCTCCTATAATTTTTTTATTCCTCTACTGGGCTAAAGTCTTCCTTGCCTACTCCGCAAAGAGGGCAAACCCAATCATCCGGGATATCTTCAAATGCTGTACCTGGAGCGATGCCGCCCTCTGGATCTCCTACTTCTGGATCATAAATCCAACCACATACGTCGCAAATATATTTCTTCATAATGTTCCTTTCTTTCTTTGATATTAATAATCTTGTTCTTTCACTCTTTATCAGAGAGGCTTTTCTGCCTATTCGTCTGATAACTACTGCAAAGATACAACTATTTTTTCTTATCTCCAAATAAAATTGAAAAAATTACAATTTTATTATCTAATTTAAAGTCTTATAACATAGAATGCTTCTTCAAGGACAAAGGAGAGCCATCATTACGGAGCTTTTTTTATCTGAAAATAGACTTTTTCGGATTTTATCTCTTTGCTCTGAAAAAAAAGTTGTATATTTGCACCATAATAACTAACTATAACAATTTAATTATGGGAATTAAAATGAATTTTAAGTCACAATTGTGTGCGGCAATCCTTACTTTGGGTTGCTCTTGCCTCACGGTTAACGCTATCGTTACTAAAGATGCAGCCAAGGAAAACAAGGCACAGGCTCAGCATTATCAGCCTTCTCCAGAGAACCTGGAATCTAGAAAGCAGTTCCAGGATGATAAGTTCGGTATCTTCCTGCATTGGGGATTGTACAGTATGCTCGCCACCGGTGAATGGACAATGACCAACAAGGATTTGAACTATAAGGAGTATGCCAAGTTGGCTGGCGGTTTCTATCCTTCTAAGTTTGATGCAGCCAAATGGGTGGCTGCCATCAAGGCTTCGGGTGCCAAGTACATCTGCTTCACCACTCGCCATCACGAGGGTTTCTCTATGTTCAAGACCAAGTATTCTGATTATAATATTGTAGATGCTACTCCTTTCCGTCGCGACATCGTGAAGGAATTGGCGGATGAGTGCCACAAGCAGGGCATCGCTTTGCATCTTTATTACTCTCATATTGACTGGTATCGCGAGGATGCTGTTTGGGGAAGAACGGGTAGAGGCACTGGACGCCCTAACCCTGAGGGTAACTGGAAGAGCTACTATCAGTTTATGAACAACCAGCTTACTGAGCTTCTTACCAACTATGGTAAGGTGAGATGTATCTGGTTTGACGGATGGTGGGATCAGGATCAGAATCCTAACTTCGACTGGCAGTTGCCTGAGCAGTATGAGTTGATTCATCGCCTGCAGCCAGGCTGCTTGATAGTCAACAACCATCATTCTTCTCCTTTCGAGGGCGAGGATGTTCAGGCTTTCGAGCGTGATCTTCCTGGAGAGAATAAGGCAGGATTGTCGGGTCAGGACATCAGCCGCCTGCCTCTTGAAACCTGCGAGACCATGAATGGTATGTGGGGTTATAAGATTACCGACCAGGATTATAAATCCACCAAGACTTTGGTTCATTACCTGGTGAATGCAGCTGGCAAGAATGCCAACCTGCTGATGAACATCGGTCCTCAGCCAGATGGTGAGCTTCCTGCTGTTGCCTTGGAACGTTTGGCAGAGATGGGAGAGTGGATGAAGACTTACGGCGAGACCATCTATGGTACCCGTGGCGGCATCGTGGCTCCTCACGATTGGGGTGTTACCACCCAGAAGGGAAACCGTCTCTTTGTTCATATTCTGAACTTGAAGGATAAGAGTCTCTTCTTGCCTCTTGGAAACCAGAAGGTGAAGAAGGCTTTCGATTTTGCCAGCAAGAAACCTGTGAAGATTCAGAAGTGCGAAGGTGGTGTGGTTTTGAATCTCGGTGAGGTTCCTACAGAAATGGATAAGGTTGTGGAAATCGCACTCTAGACTAGTGTGAATAACATATTGGAAAAGTGTCGTAATCTCTATGTTTTCAAGAGATTGCGACACTTTTTTATGGGTTGGAAAACTTTAACCCAAAAGATTGGCTAACTTTAGCCCAAAAGGTTGTCGATGGTTTGCTTCACTCTTTCTGCCGAGGTAACCGGCGAGTTGGCTTCATCAGCTCCTTCAGCACCCATATAAACATTGGTATTGAGTTGTTTCATCTTGCTAGGTACATTCACTCTTGCCGAGAAGTGATATTCGTGAATATCGGTGGCATCGAAGATGGTGCGGATGTTATCCTCGTTCACACCACAACCGGCAAGGAGGATAATGCGTCCTGCAGCAATCTTCTTGAGTTCTGCAAGAAGAGCCACACCTTCTACTGCCTTGGGTTGCTGACCCGATGTAAGGATGCGGTCGCAACCCAGGGAGATGATATCTTCCAAAGCCTTCTGAGGATTGGCAGCACGGTCGAATGCACGATGGAAGGTTACGCTCATCGGCTTTAATTCGCTATCACCTTTTGCCAATTCCACGAGTCGGCGATTCGCTTCCATATCCACTTCTCCATCCTCTGTAAGGCATCCGATGACAACACCATCCACGCCGAGTTCCCGGCAAAGGCGGATATCTTCCTCCATGCGTTCAATCTCCAATGGAGTATAGAGGAAATCACCACCGCGAGGACGGATGATGACATGGAGCTTGGTCTCGTTCAATAACTTGCGCGCCACTTTTATTTCGCCATACGAAGGGGTAGTTCCGCCTTCAGGTATGCCTGCGCATAGTTCCACACGGTTGGCGCCTCCCTCCTGTGCAGCCAGACAGCTCTCTACGCTGTTGGCGCATATTTCAAACTTAAAATCGTCTCTGTTCATGGTCTTTAATTCTTCTTTCCATTTAGTTACTTGATTTCTTGCTAATTCTTTTCTCTTTTTGCTCGATTTCTCGAATTTTTCTGCAAAGATAACATTTTTTCTTTTGTGATAGCCATTATTTCGAAAAAAAACATTATTTTTGCAGAAAGTTTAAATCGAAATATCAATATATTAACTGGATTATAGTAATAGAAATTAAAAAGCTAACTAACAATGAGAAAATTTTTAGTAATGTTCGCCGTTGTGTTTTTAGCCTCCTGGCAGACAATGATGGCGGCAAATGATCATTTCATTACCGATGCAGCTTATCGCACAAAGGTGGAAACAGCCTTTAAGCAGAAGGTTAACCTGGTAGGTAAGCAGTTTTACGACCAGAAGATGCTCAAGCAGCAGAAAGCTACTGCTGATGAGCAGGGTGCCTTGCAGTTCCTCTATGCCTACATGCCTGTGGCTGATGTCACCGACTATCCTACCAGCTTCTTCCTGGAGAATGTGCGCACCAG
>CAKQCH010000109.1:0-7534 GCA_934216735.1 uncultured Prevotella sp. | reverse complement strand
CCTTGACCGGCTAGCGTTCACACACTGCAAGACAAGGATACTCCACTTTGAAGTACGGTTGCAAAGATACAAAAAAATCGCTTCGTGTCAAGAGTTTGAGGGTGACATCTTGGGTAACATCTTGGGTAACATCTTGGGTAACATCTTGGTGACATCTTAGGGGACATCGGGGCAGCAACGCAAAGGAAGCGTATTTCAAAGGCAAAGGAGCGTTGCGAATTCTTTACGTAACACTCCTGTCAATTCCAATTAACCCAAGTTTGGCAGTTTGAAGAATTTTTCATTTTTTTGCTGCAAGTAATTGATTTATGTTTTTTAAGTTTAGACAAAGCCCCGCTTAGCAAGAGCGTTTACTCTGCTAAGCGGGGCTTGTGTTCTGTTAGTACTGAAGTTTCGCAAGTAGCATTCTACCGTCCCCGAAGGGGGCGAAAAAAGATTGGATTGTCATGCTGAAAGTGCGCCAAAAACTTCAGTTTTATCACATTTTGGCGCAGCTATAACGCCATTTGAATGCGATTCATCAAGACTTCCACATATCCATGACTCATCACCAATGCCTTGCTGGAAGTTTTCTTGGTTCCATCTTTCTTCGCAAAAGGGAAACAAACATTAAGCGACCATGTTTCGTTCACAGTATATGGGGGATGCTTGTCGAAATCCTCATCCAGCATTGCACTCCAAAAGCCATCATCAACTTTCGTCACCTCATAATTTGGAACAACAATCGTCAGTTTGACCTGTTCATCTTTGATGTCGCAACGCACAAGAGGACGAATATTGACACAATAAGAGGAATAACCTCCCGAGTGATAAGCAATGCCTGGCAAATAACCCTTTGCCATGATAACCCCCAATTCCTTGTCTGCCATCTCTATCGATGAATTAGCATTGCTAAAGGTTTTCAGAAACCAATAATTCAAATCGACAAAGAGTTCATTTTTACTCTTGCCTCGCACCGAGATGGTTTTCTCAAACGTCAAAGCATTGTCCTTGTCCAACGTATCTTTTTCGCCAAGATAAAGCGCAATGTCTTTCCATCTTTGTCCATATTGATTAATCACATAAGTCTCGACCTCTTTACGGCTCAATGTTTGAGCATCTACAGCTAGCAAGCCTGCCAACCACAGTAATAACAACAATAAATTCCTTCTCATAATCAAACAGTTTTATCAAATATAGCCAATATCAGACTTTATTCTGTCTCAGGACACACAATCTGCTGCAAAGATAAACTTTTATTTTGAAACCTGCAAGAAAAAGGGAGAAAATTTCCCATTAAAAATATCATGAGCCAGAGTATACTATCAAAAAGAGTTTTACAATCTTATTTTTCATTCGTATTCTGGAAACATCAGATGCAAGCCAAAACAGGCTATCACAAAGCTATCACAATAACAGTTATCACAGTTTTTCAAAGGACATTCTATACTGAAAGCAGGATCGTTAATTCTTTCAACTATAGATATAATATAATAATATATATTATTATATTATATCTATAGTTAGTTTTTGATTGAGATTTGGGAAAGTGGTTTGAAAAACTGTGATAACTGTTATTGTGATTGTTTGAGATAAGAACTCATAGTTTTTCCCTCAGCAAACCTATGTTCTCTTTCTTGCTAAAATATGAGTTAGTTTTATTAACGGAATTCAGAATCAGGAGCTGCTGAAAATCGCGCCTTATCGTCACCCGAAATTTGGTGGTATCAGAAAAAAGCCGTATCTTTGCACCGTCATTCAGAAGAAAGGCTGCTGATGACCGGTTAAGGGAGCCATGGGATTCTTTCGGGGATTCTGCTGATGACAAAGAGAACAATAATCATTAATCACTAATCATTAATCACTAAAAAGCTTATGGGACAAGGAAACATTAAGTATCGTAAAGTAAAGCGTACCCCTCAGACGGGTGAGAACGCAGGTAAGGAACTCTGGTATGCCACCGTGGTTACCGACAGAGAGATGAACTTCGAGGAGTTCGTGGATCACATTTCATCCCACAACTCGCCTTACAGCCGCGGCACCGTGCACGGCGTGATGATGGATATGCTCGACTGCCTGAAGGAGCTTATCCTCGACGGCAAGAGCGTGCGTCTGGGCGACCTGGGTCTCTTCTCCATCGGCATGAGTTCGCGTGGCGAGGTGAGCAGAGAGAAGGTTACTTCGGCTAGTGTGCAGGATATCCATCTTCTGGTGAAAAATACCAAAAACTGGAGTAATTCGGAATTGAAGAAGCTCTGTAAGATTACTGCCTACGACGCCCGTGGCGGCGAAGAGGACGGCGGGGTCGAGAATACTCCTGGCGGCGGGGCCGAGAATACTCCTGGCGGCGGAACCGACGGAGGCGGAACCAACGGAGGCGGAAGCGGCAACACCCAGGAAGGCGGCGGAACCGGTGACGGAACCGGAAGCAATGGCGATAACGAGCACATCACTCTTTAGAGTTAGCCCCTTCGGGGGCTACTCTTCTATCCTATCACATCGCTAAAACAATAATCATTAATCATTAATCACTAAAAAAGAATGCCTATGAAGAAGGAAACTTGGAAAACTGTTATTCAGATTTTGATCTCGATTCTATCAGCCGTAGCTACTTCGCTCGGCGTTACGAGCTGCATGAGCTAAAAACAAATAACAAACAGAAAGCGGGTGTGCCATGGTCTTTATCCAGACTTATGACACACCCGCTTTCTGTTTGTTTTAAAACCATCTTACAGATTGAACCTCAAACCAAATTGCAGGTTGAAATTCAGCTTCTTATCCTTGAAGGTATTTTCTATATCGCTTCCGTTGTCGAAGTAATACTTGGCGCCCGGCTCTATGTATAAGCCCACATTTGGCGAGATGTCATATTGCGCACCGAGCGAAGCTTTTCCGGAGAATTGCACCCTGTCTCGCTTGGCATCCTGCTTCCTGGTTCCATCTTCATCGGTATCATTCTTCACGTTGTAAGCCGCCTCGGCACCAGCCATCACGTAGGCATGGAAGCCGCCACTTCTCCACAATTCATAATTCAAGCCTACAGGAATGCCTACATAATGAAGCACCTGATGAACATTGTAGTCGTTGTTTGGAGCATACGGATAGAAATCGGAAGAGGTGCGGGTATAAACCACACCCGTGCTCATCGACAAGCGAGGAGCTATGCCAAAGGCAAGCTGCATACCCACAGATACCGGAGCATGATGCTTCGCCTTTCCCTGCGGAGATTTCTGGAGTGCCTTATAGGCTGCCGCCATCAGATAATCCACGTCGTTACTTCCACCCACCGAAGGGTCGGGATATACGCCTGGCATCGGATCTGCCATCACTCCCGAATCAGAATAACGATTGGCGATGTTACTGCCGGAATTGACATTTCCCATTCCTGCACCTAAGTTTTCGGCATAGAGCTTCATCGATACCCCCGCCACATCGTTATTCTTAGAGAAACCAAAAGAAGAGGAGGATGCTTGCTCGGCATAGCTTTTTTCTGGCTCGACATAGCCTTTTCTTGGCTCGGCATAGCCCATTCTTGACTCAGCCTGATTCTGTGCTGATTCTGTCTGACTCTGCGCTGATTCTGCCTGAATCTGCACTGATTCTGCTGATTTGTATTCCGCAGCAAGCAGCGGTGCCTCTTCCGAAGCAACAGCCTTCATCGTTTCGCCTTCATCATTCAAGAGTGCAGCTGACTGGGCAGACACTGAGGCATGCAAGCCACCCGTCTTTTCAGGATCTGCGGATTTGAAATCCGCAGCAAGCAGCGGGGCATTCTTCAAGACACCACCCGTTTTTGCTGGAATATTTGATTGAGCAGATGCTGAAGCATGCGAAGATGAGGAAGATGACGACAGAGATGCTAACTGCGCATTGCCCTGCTCCACATCGTCCTGATGCAGATAGACATAGCTTCCGCCTATTCCAAGCAAGGCCACGGCGGCTGCGGCTGCCGACCATCGTTTCAAAGTTATAACATGGGCTTTAGAATCCTTCTCTATCCTTTTAGAATCCTTCTCCATCTTTTTAACAGGATTACCCACAGCTATCCCTTTCACGCCCTCTGCAGGCTGATTCTGAGCAAGCGATTGTGCAATGCCAGCCCACAAGTCGTGCTTGACAGGCTCCTGATAGTCTGTCATCTGATCTCGAAGTTTGCTTGTCCAATCCTTGTTACTCATATTCTTTCTCGTTTAATGTATTCAAATAATCGTTAATTTTCTTTGCCAGGAGCTTTTTGGCTCTCAGATATTGCGAAGCTGAGGAGCTTTCCTTGATGCCCAGCTGCTCGGCGATTTCCTTGTGACTGCGCTGCTCAAACACAAACATGTTGAGCACCAGGCGATAGCCCTCGGGCAATTCGCCTATCATCCTCGTTAGTTCTGCAGGCGGCACCCGTTCTACCTCAGGGTCCTCGTCCTCAACATCTTCAGGAACCTCATCCACAAAGGTGAGCCGTGATTGCTTCCTCGTCATGCTGATGGCCTCGTTCACCACGATGCGGAGAAGCCATGCCTTCAGCGAACCTTCGCCCCGGAAATCGAAACTGGCGATATTCGAGAAAAACTTCACAAAACTCTCCTGCACCACATCCTCGGCATCATCACGCAAAGGGACATACCTCAGCGCTACCGCCATGGCATATCCTACGTAGCGCTCATACAGCCGGTGCATTGCTGCCTGACTGCCGCCTTTTACGTCATCCAGAAGTTGCTTTTCAGTTTCCAATTTTTCTCTTTTTACTGATTAAACGAATATCATAGCAAAACCTTGCACCAAAAATGAAACTTTTTTTTTGATGCAAGGCTTTTTTCATCTTATTTTCTATACAGATTTTCTATACAGAAATCACCATTCCCTCATTGCTCAGATAGCTTTCCCCGAACACCTCTTTCGCCTCCTTGAGCAACACTTTCTCGTCGTTATACCGGGCACTGTAATGCCCCAGGAGCAGCTTTCCTACCCCGGCATCCCTCGCCACCGTCGCCGCCTGACGGGCGGTGCTGTGGTTGTAGATCTTGGCACGGTCTTCCTGATCAGAGGTGTAGGTGCTCTCGTGATAAAGCAGGGTAACGCCCTTCACCTTCTCCCAGAGATTCGGGATATAGCGGGTATCACTCATGTAGGCATAGCTGCGAGGCGGGTCGGCAGATGTCACTAATTTTTCATTTGGAATCACCTCGCCCTCCTCGTTGGTCCAGTCAGCCCCATTCTTGATATTGTTGATCTGACTGATAGGAATGCCATAGTAATCTATCATATCGCGGCGGATATGAGGCAGCGTAGGTTTCTCGCGGAAGATGTAGCCGCAGCAGGGCAGGCGATGCTTCAGGGGCACCGTCTCTACCGTGAGCGAATGGTCTTCGTAGATAATCTGCTGCTTCTCGGTATCCACCGGAATCATCTCCATCTCATACTCCATGGTCTGCATGAAATACTCCACCTGCCGCTTGAACAGGGGCTCATAATCCTTTGGAGCATAGATTCTTAACTTAGATGTACGTCCGAGCATTCCGAGCGTAGAGAGCAGGCCCATCAAGCCGAAGCAATGGTCGCCATGCATGTGGGAGATGAAGATGGCATTGAGCTTGGAGAAATGAATATGGGAGCGGCGGAACTGCATCTGTGCTCCTTCTCCACAATCCACCATAAAGCACTTGCCTCGCATCTCTATGAGCTGCGAGGAGGCATTATGCTTCAGGGTGGGCAGCGCACTGCCACACCCCAGAATATGTATTTTAAATGGTTCCAAAATTTTTATTGCAATCTTATAGGTTAGAAACGGTGTACATTTTATTCTTAAAGATGACGTACAACCGTTTTAAAAATTACATTCTTACTCCTGGCGCTTGAAGACGTAGATGCCCTGCGTATTCTCCAGCGTCAGACTATCCGGACCCAGATTGTCGATGGCGAAGGTATCCTTGTTAAGCAGGAGCTTTCCGTTCAGAATCTTCCATGAAGTCCAAGGGTTGGTTTCCGCCTTCACATTGTTCTTCACCTCGCCACCTTCCAGGATATCGAAGTTCTTGTCTATCGAAGTCCACTTGCCGAGGAGCGAAGTAAGATTGATAACTTTCTGGGCAAGCATCTCGCCATCCTGCGCCTTATAGCCGATGAGGGCGATGCGGTCGCCTGCCAGGAGTCCGCCCTGCACGATGCCAGGCTGCTCATCGTCGATGAAGACGGTGAGGGTATCACCTGCATCTGATATCAATTCCAGGCTGTGCATAGAGGTACCCTCGCCACACACGCCATAGATGGTTGAGTCGTTCTCCGCATCCTCCAGCGCCACGGAATCGTTGGTGCTGATTACCGGAACGGTTTTCTTATCCTTACAGCTATTGGCAGCGAAAAGCACCACCAAAGCCATCATCACATAAACTAATCTTTTCATAATCTCTTATCTTTAAAATCTGATTATCTTACTTTTCTTTACTTCTCATCTCTCATCTTGAAGCATAACTTCTCATCTTGAAGCATAACTTCTTGAAGCTTTATTTCTCATTTTGAAGCTTTTCCTGCTTCTTGGCTTCATCCCAGAGTTGATCCATCTCTTCCAAGCTCATGTCTTTCAGATTCTTGCCCTGCTTGAGCGAGTGATCTTCCACATAGTTGAAGCGGCGGATGAACTTCTGGTTTGTCTTCTCCAGCGCATTATCCGGATTGAGTTTATAAAGACGGGCTGCATTGATGACGGAGAAGAGGAAATCGCCGAGTTCCTGGGTGGAATTCTCCTTATCGCCCTTGGCAAGTTCAGCCTTGAGTTCCTCCAGTTCTTCGTGTACCTTATCCCATACATCTTCCTTCTCCTTCCAGTCGAAGCCCACGTTTCGGGCCTTGTCCTGAATGCGATAGGCCTTGATAAGGGATGGCAGGGAATTTGGCACACCGCTCAGAACACGCTCGTTGCCATCTTTCTCCTGCTGCTTAATCTGCTCCCAGGTTTTCTCTACAGAGGCAGCATTCTTGGGTTTGCTGGCACCAAGAGCCAGGGTTTCTTCCGAATTGGCAGATTCTGCCCTCCCGGTTTCTGCTTTTTCAGACTCCTTATATACCACCTGTCCCGCATCATTGATATACATATCAGGATTCGCCACAGTCCATTCGCCCTCTTCCTTCCAGTTGATGAAAGGATGGCGGAACATCAGTTTGTCAGCTTCCTGATTGCAGACGTCGCAGATATCGAACTCGCCGTCTTCTCTGCCGATGATGCTATAGAACATCACGTGCTCCAGCACATCGCCCAACTCTTTCTTGATATCCTTGTAATCGCGCTTCATCAAGGCGTCACAAAGCTCGAAAGTCTCCTCGATGGTATTCGGACGAAGACTCTCGAATGTCTGCTTCTTATCCCATGGACACTGCAGGCGCAAACGGTCCTGCACATCCAGCAAGCGGCTGAATGCCGCCATTTTCTCTTCTTTCGTATGCATTGTTTTAATTATTTCTTTCGTATGCATTGTTTTTTTTTTCAAGTCTCGCAAGTAACCTCCGGTCCCCGAAGGGGGCCAACTTTCAATAACCGCTGGTGGAATGACCGAAGGTCATGGAACCT